>JBILDB010000100.1:0-7875 GCA_044352805.1 Cyanobium sp. | reverse complement strand
CGACAGGAGCGATATTGGCCTCGGCCGCGCAACGACGGATTTCGATTTCGCGCTGTGCATTGGCAAGGGCAACAGAATCCGCAACAGCGGTCGAGGTAACGGGGCTGACGGCGGCTTGCACTACTGCGGGGGCAACAGGGGCAACCTCGGTAGATGCGACCACGGGAGGCGCTTCAATGACGGCGGCCGGTGCGCTCCCGGCCTGATCTTGCGTGGGCATGTGTTCAGCTCGGGAGTGTTCAGGGTGATCTCCTGATTCTATTCTAACCATTGACGCCAGGGCCTTGGACACCCACCCTGGAGAGTTAGGGAATCGCCCCGCAGGCAGTGCTGGGACGCTGGCACGCACGTCTACCGGGTCGATCACTGCATCAATCAGGCCAGCCGCCAGGGCCGCTTCGGCGGTGAACCAGGTGCCACCACCCTGCGCCGCGCCCATCCATTCCACAATCTGCTCGACCGATTGGCCTGATGCCTTGGCATAGGTGGTGGAATAAACCTGGGAGTGAACGCGCAGCATGGCCGCCGCGGCATCCATTGAATCGGCGTCTCCAACCGATCCGCCCCAGCAGTTGTGGATCATCAGCAGGGCGTTGTCTGGCATCAAGCGGCGATCGCCATTGGCCTTGCTGATAGCCATCGGGATAATTGAGCCTGCAGATGCTGCCAAGCCATCTATCACATAGGTTTTCTTGCCTTTGTACGCCGCCAACACGTCATGGATTGCCATCCCTTCGGCCGCCACACCCCCAGGCGAAAACAGGTGAATCTCAACATCACGCCCCCCTGCAGCGTCCAGCGCTCGGGCCACGTCGTCAACCAACACATCAACCCCGACTTCGCCATAGAGCCGCAACACTGGGGCAGTGGCGGCGGCTTTAACGGTTACTCCTGGGGCCATTGATGCTCAGATGCTGGGGGTAGTTTAAGCGGTCAGCGCCATCAGTCCAGCGGGTCGCTACTGCCCTCTTCTGCGCCAGGGTCAGGCGCTGAGCTGGTGAATGCAGATCCTGCCGGGCGAGCCTGGGTTACGCCAGCGTTGGAAACCAGTGCGGCATCTGTGCTCAGGATTAAGCTGGCATCTCTGGCTCTTTGTAGGTCTCTGCTCAGCTCTTGAATTACTTCTTCAGGCACATAGCCAAATGATAGCTGTACTTCTGACAAGCTCATAAACCCAGCCCTCACCGCCAAAATCAGCGCTGGAATTTCCTTGGTTGGGTCGATCATCTCCCGACGCGGCGGGGTATGGGTCCAGCTCATTGGCCCTTTCAGCAGGCCAACCATCCGGGCTAATTCGTCATGCCACTCACACACCGGCGCCAGCATTCCGGGGATGGAAACCTTCCCTCGCAAGTAAGCAATCCGCCTACTAAACTCAAGCCATCCGCCCCTAAAGCTCGAATAATTGACGTTTGACAAATCACCCGTCATTGATTCATAGGTAATCTCGTAGGCTGCTGCTACAGCATGGGCGTACTCACGGTGGGTGCTAACAAAATCACCAGAACTTGGCGGGGTGAATGCCTGAAAGTTTCTACCTGGGGGCATGTGCTCAACTGCGCCAGGTTCGATCGTGTCAAACTCCAGCCCGTCTTTTTCGGGATCCGTAGACGCCTGCGTATCCGAGTCGTAAGTAACGCCAAAAAAGCAAGCTGAAATTTTATCTTTCATCTGCTGGGCCGCCCTGATGTCACCCATATCCCGCAGGGTCAAAATCGCTGCCGTGCCAAACGGGAGCCCCATTCTCTGGCCAGCTCGCCTGCAATCAAAATGTAAACTTATTTCCTCTTTCGGTACAAAAGTGCTTTGCACCCTGACGCCAATACCTAGCGACGTTTCGCCAGGGTGGCTGTCTCTAATCCAGTAACCCATCAAACGGCCTGCGCTATCAAACTGCTGGCCAAATAATATGTCTTGAGAATTGTCTTTATTAAAATCTAACCAGTCAGGCTCAAGCATCTGCACTTGCAAAGGCACTATTCCGTGACGCTCAAATAGTTCAGGATATATCCGCTTCCGCACCAGTACGGCGCCGCGCACCGCTGTAGTTCTGGCCCCAACAGATTGATTGCCGTACCAATCATGGATGCCGTAAAAATCGCTATGTCGTGATTCTGCCCAGGTTTTCCAGCTTGATTTATATTTGTTAGTCGCACCCGTAGGAGTGCTCATAATCCCATCGCCAATCCAATTATTTATAATCACGCCAATCGCTCTGGATGCGTAGGCATCGTTATCGGCAAGATCCTGGTGCCGCTTTACCAGCCAGTAGTACGCCTGTCGCAGATCGCTGTTTGGACCGCTGTTGTTTGTCCACCAGCCAGAGGTTCGCCGGGTGTCCTCTGCGGCCTCAAACCGGGCCATGGTGCGGCGGGCAAGTTCCCGGTCATCTCGGAGCCGCTTGCCTTTGCCCTTGCTCTTACCCTTGCCCATCAGGTTGGCCGAGACACGCTGAAGTAGGTGCGGCGAACCCGACGCGAGGTAGTCGGCTCCGCCTCTGCGGCCATGGATTGTTCGATCCGGCGCATTTCATCCAGGCTTCGATAGGTGATCTCCCGGCCGTCGCTGAATCGAGCTTTTAGGACGCCCTGATTGATCTTGCTGCGCAGCTCAGCAAGGTCCGCAGCGACATCCTCAGAGGTATAGGCCATGGCCCCATCTTACCTCTTTAGCCAGCCTTTGCGCCGGTCGGAACCGCCTGCATTAGAGCCCTTCAGCCAGCCCGACCGCTGGGGGTCTCGTGCTGGTGGGGGCAGCGGCACCCCTCCCCCTCCCGTCCCCGGCGCCTGGGCGCCCAGGGTGCGGGCGAGCTGGGCCCACATGGTGCCTGCTGCGTAGTGGCGCTTGGTTAGCTCCAGCATCGCCAGGATGTAAACCTCCAAATCCAACGGCTCGTTTCGGGCCCCTTTCTCGTTTCGCCATTCAGATTGCTCAAACCCTCTGCCGTCAATTGTGGTTACAAGCTTCTCACAAGTTAAACCCTTAAAATATTCATCCTTTGCATTTTGCCCAAAGTGCATAAACCCCGGCCCTGGTTGCTCAATGTTTAACCTTCCGTAAATAGTTCGTTTTAGAGTATGCGTGTTTATCATGTAAAGGGTAACCCCCTTTTTTATCTTGCGACCACGTAAATTTACGTCTTGTTTTGTGCCATCGCCAAGGGTTTTAGCTTTTTTGTCGCTGCCGCCTTTGACTGCTACCACTCCCTCGTTGACCCTTTGGCGGCAGTAGTCATAGGCTTCATGCGTAAAATGGCCCCCAGTGTCAACCGCTGTTTTGTGAACGGTCATGGTGCCGCCGCTTGCATGATTAAATACAGTCTTACGAATCACGTCAATCTGCTTCCATACTTTATCTTCTGCTGGATTTCCATATACCTTCTCGTGCCATATCAGCCAGCTTTCCTCGCCTACTCCAAAGCCCTTGACCTTGATCTCTAGCCATGTGTCCTGAACGTCAACCGCCGCCAGTAACAGCAACACCCCATCTGGGCAGAACCCGCTCGGATATGGGTTTGCCGCGGCACGTTGCATCAGGCCATCGGCAGAAACCTTGGCTGTTGCGGGATCCTCCCAGGCCTCGGCTGCCCGCTTGTTCACCCAGCCCTTCAGGAGAATAGTGTCATTTTTGGCACGCAAAAATTCATCGCGGATTTTTTCCCAACTCAGCCATCCATAGGGGGCATACCAGCCAGGCAGGTGAAACCCTGCTGTTTCGCCATCGCCCTTGGCGGTAGCTCCCCACACCCCTCCGGCCAGCATCGCCACTTTGTGATGCTGCGCCAGGCGCTCACCGCACGCTGGGCACTTGCACCAAACCTCCCCATCCTTTTTGTCCCAGACCATGTGCTCCCAGCGGATCACCTCGTTGGCCCCGCAGCAGGGCATGAACGCGGCAAGGCGCCGGCGGTCGCTGCGATTTTCGAACTCCCAGGTGATCCGGCACGCGCCGCGGGTGCCGGGGGTGCTGGTGATCAAGGTTTTGCGGTCGGGAAAGTTGCTCTGCCGCGCCTCGGCGTTCTCGATCGGACAGCCCTTGTCGTCAATTTCCAGGGGCAGGCTTGACGCCTCATCAACCCATAGGTTTTGGGCCGGCATCCCCTGGGCAGCGCTGCCGCTGTTGCCGCCAATGATTGATAGCAGCATGTCCCCTTGAAACTCCTTCAGGAACATGGCGTTGGCCGCGTCCCTGCTCTTGGTGCTGATCTGCTTTGCGGCAACCGCCGGGGTGTCCTTGAACAACGGGTCAAGCCGTTGCCTTACCTGCCGCTTGGCAAAGGCTTCGGTTGGGAACAGGATCAGGAAAGGCGCCGGGTCCATCGCAATGGTTCGCCCCAGCCAGTTCAGGCCGCATTCGGTTTTGGCCCCTGACTGGCTGCCGAAGATCAGGATCACGCGCCTGATCTTCTTCTCCCGTGGGCTCAACAGGTCCATGGGCTCCCGCAGGAATGGCACCCGATCGGTTCGCCACTGCCCAGGCTCTGAGCTGCTGCGCCTGGTCAGCTGTCGCTCGGCGTCGGCCCACTCGCTGACGCTTAGATGCAGCGGCGGTTGAATGGCCTCAATGAACGCATCCTCGTAAATCTGGCCGCCGTCAGGCATGCTGCTTGAGCCCCTTGAGGGCGTTCTCGATCTCCTCTTCGAGCAGGGCCCGCACATCCTCTGGATCACTCATCGCAGCCAGCCGCGCAGCATTGCGGGTTGGAATGATCAGCAGCAGGTCCCGCACCTGGCGAGCGAGCTTGGCGGCCCTGGTGCGAACATCCACTTCGGTAACCACCTCGTTTCGATCTCTCAAAGCTCCGACACGCGCCCGCTCTGCGTCGTAGTGCAGCTTGCGTTTCATGCTGACATCGGCCGCCTGGATCTCATCTTCTGGTAAGCCCAGGATCAGGCTTTTTAGTTCGTTGTCACTGGGCAATCGATCGGGCCCAGTTGGAGTCGCAACAGAGGCGCCAGGTTCGGAGGAGCTTTTTTTGTGGCTATTGCGAACCTTGACTGCATCCCAAAGGCGGTCGGCAATCTCAGAATCAATCAGAAACGAACCGTCTTCCTGGGGGATCACCGCCGGCTTGATTCTGATTTGCCTGGCCTCCTTCACCGTTGGAGCACTACAGCCCCTGTGCCTGGCGTACTGCGCCTGCGTCATCAATGGCATGTTTTCAGGGCAACCCTTAGCCTTAGCCTTATCCTAACGGCTAGCCTAAGCCTTACATGTGCTTGAGGCGGGGTAGGGGTTGGTGTGCCTTGCCGGGTGATCGAGTAAGGCTAATTTTTTGGCCACTCGCTAGAAAAAGATCGCGCGCGAGATGACCCACGGCTAAGACCCCTGTCGAAGGACCCAAGCCATGGGGGGGTGCTTCACCGTGCCGTCTTCAGCGCCTCGGTCACATGTCGCTGCAATGCGGGCCCCCAAGTCCTGCTCACGCTGTTTTGGGTGACCTGACGGATTGGCCATCGCTTGGGGATGTTGGGCAGCTGGTTGAAAAGCAGGAGCGACTCGGCCCGATAGCGTCGCATCCTGCCTGAGCCGATGCGACGGTAAACACCAGGCCTGAGCTTGCCGCGCCGCTTTTCGAGCATAAAAGTGTCAGGCCCACCCTTGAGAGCCTTGACCGCCGCGGCTTTGGACATGTTGCCGGATGCATTAAGCCGTGCCCCACGCCCTGGTCGCCATGCCGGGGCAGCTGTGAGGCGCCGCTCTGATGGCCTTTGGGGCCTAACGCCACCCTGGATGGATGGCAGCAGGTAACGCTCTTGGATCTGTTGGGGGGCCAGTTCGGCTGTCAGGTCGCGCTTGTTGCTGAACCTGGAGACCTTGTACGCCCGTTGGGTGAACTGGGTGGGCCTGTCGAAGTATCTGCTGGTCGATTCGTTGAGATCCTTAACCCCGCCTTTGGCGACCTCATTAAGTGCCCTCGATGCTGCAAAAGGCATCTGGTTCTGGATTCCTGCCAGCCATGCCTGAGCCTTGTTGAGGCCGCTGCTGTCAATGTCTAGGCGGATGCTGGGCATCTATCCCCCCATCTCTACATTCTGCACAATGATCTCGCATCCCTCTAGTTCCCCTTCCATGCAATATGATTTGATTGCAACAACCCTGCACACTTGAGAATCGTCCTTGAATAGGACGCCGGTCAATGCATCAAGGGTTGACCGCTGGATTTTGTCAATATCTGGTTTGGTGATGACGTGCCTGGGAGCGGTTGTTTTGATCTGGCCTTTGGCGTTGAAATGGCCCTTGGGTCTTGCGAACCGAAAGGCCAGCTCAAGGAGCACCGGGCCAAGTGTCATGGGGGCGTCAGCTTTCAACGCCTCCTGCCTGACCGCCTCGCGCCATGGCTTGAGGTTGGTAGACGACTCAACCATGATGCCGCGGCCAACATGCTTTTTAGACCCCTGAGGAGCGGGCCTGATGCCTTCGACGTTGAAGTGGATCAAATCTTCCATTCCCCAACCCTACCTCAGCTCAGCGGGTAAAACGATGGACATTCCTGAGCAAAATGCAAGGAGTCGTTGCATTCTGGAATACCAACAGTGCAATAGCCTAGACGTTTAATTGTTCTTTCAGAGTCAATTTTATCAATTCTGCAAGGTGTTGGTTCAAAGAGCTTACACATTTTGCACGTTCGCCTACCTGCCAGTCGTGGCAGCTCTGGAGCGATGTTTTTACAAGTACGCCCTAGTCGTATGTTGGCAACAGTTCTTGTATTTTTCATCCCAAGTTGCTGCCGCAATGTTTCGTTAGTAATGCTAATCGGTGCGGTGAGGATGGCTCTGATGGTGGCTTCGTCGTTTGCGTTGTTGGGATTACTCATGGCTGCTGGGGGTTCTTTGTGGTGGGAGGGGGATGCGCTGGCCTGAATGTTGGTCGCTAAGTCGAATGTTGGCGGGTGCGACCAACATTCAAACCCTTTGCGCTGGAAAGGGTCCCAAGGAATTTTGGCCCAATGTTGGTCTGTTGGTCTGTTGGTCGTTCCGGGGTCCGTTTTCGTGAAAAAAGGGGTAAGAAAAAAAGAAAGCCCAAAAGGACCAACATACCAACATAGACACATATATATATCTATATCCCTTATGGGGACTAGGTTTTTGAATGTTGGTCATCGACCAACATTGGACCAACACACCAACATTCGCGGAGGTCATGGCAGGCTCCCGGTCGCCTGGTAGGTCCATGCCCCTCTTGAGCCAGTCCCTGCCGTGCCCATGCCCATAGCAGCAAGGGCTTCAACCGCCGTGGCCGCTGCTCCGCTGTCGATGTCCCGCCGCTGAGCCTTGGTGAGTCGCTGAGCCACGTCGCGCCACGCAATGGGCCCATCGCTGGCCTCTGCCAGTTTGTGGATCATCCGCATCAGGTCCGAGGCTTCACCGGCCTCTGCAACGCTCTCGTGAATACCAACGGTCCATTGGTTGATCGTTTCCACCAGCAGGATCGCCCGCTCAACCACGCCGATGCTTACCGGCGCTGAGGGGCTGCTGCCTAGCTCCCAAGACCACAACAAATGCAAAAGGCCGGCGATCCTGAGCACCTTGCCGGCTGCCTTACCCATCAGGGCTCCATAGGCCGGCAGGGTGGCCCTGAGAGCATGTTCCTGGGCCTCGAACTCATAATCCATAAAAAGGCGCCTGGCGTCGGCCTCCATGGACAGGCTGGTGATGGGCAGGCAGTAGAGAAATCTGCAGGCCGCAGCCAATAACTCTGCAGCCGCATCGGTGGCGTCAATCTCTACCTGAGTTTCATCGTCGGCGATTCGGACGGCTCGCGGAGGTAGGGGCACAAATCCAAATCGCGCCCAAAGCCCAGAGGCATCGCCGCTGGCTACCAGGCCTTGCAGGATCTCGGGCTGGATGGTGCCCCAGATGCTCAGGTGGCAGC
>JBILDB010000099.1:0-7912 GCA_044352805.1 Cyanobium sp. | reverse complement strand
CTGCTTGACAAAGACGAGGTCAACGCCGACGAACGGCGGCTCGGCAAGACGATCAACTTCGGTGTGATCTATGGCATGGGAGCCCAGCGTTTCGCCCGAGAAACAGGCGTGGGCCAGGCCCAAGCCAAGGACTTCCTGAGCCGTTACCGGCAGCGTTACGCCCGCGTCTTTGCCTATTTGGAAATGCAGGAACGCCTGGCCTTGAGCCAGGGCTATGTGGAAACGATCCTGGGGCGCCGCCGCCCCTTCCACTTCGACCCAGCCGGCCTGGGGCGCTGGCGGGGTCGGGATCCCCTCTCCATTGAGCTGGAGGTGGCCCGAAGGGCCGGGATGGAGGGCCAGCAGCTACGGGCCGCCGCCAATGCCCCCATCCAGGGCTCCAGCGCCGACATCATCAAAATCGCCATGGTGCGACTGCACCAAGCCCTGATCGAAGCCGACCTGCCGGCCCGCCTGCTCCTACAAGTGCACGACGAACTGGTGCTGGAGGCGGACCCGGCAGTCCTGGAAACGGTCATCGATCTGACCCGTACCACCATGGAGGAGGCCGTGAGACTGGATGTTCCGCTCAAAGTGGAAACAGGGGTGGGACCAAACTGGATGGAGGCCAAGTAACGGCCGATGCAGGGGCTGATGCTGGCCCCTGGCCAAAATGTGAGAAAATGATTAAGGTTGCAGGTGACGCGGTGAATTCTGACTTGATTTTTCCCACTAGCGACGCTTTTGGTAGCCATCGCAAGGGCATCATCCTTGCAGGTGGCAGTGGCACCCGACTGGCCCCCCTGAGTGCGGCCGTCAGCAAACAGTTGATGCCTGTTTATGACAAACCAATGATCTATTACCCCCTAAGCACACTAATGCTTGCGGGAATTCGTGAGGTATTAATCATAACCACCCCGAACGACCAACCGGCTTTTCAACGGCTTCTTGGTGATGGTTCGGCATGGGGAATGGTCATTCAATATGCCGTTCAACCTAGCCCCGATGGTCTGGCCCAGGCTTTCCTGATCGGATCAGAATTTTTAGCCGCAAGCCCGGCTGCCCTGGTGCTGGGAGACAACCTATTCCATGGCGATGAGTTGGTGCATCAATTGCAAACTACCAACCCCAAAAGCCAAGGGGCCACTGTCTTCGCCTATCCCGTAAGTGATCCTGAGCGCTATGGAGTGGTGGAATTTGATGGAGAAGGACGAGTTATCAGCATTGAGGAAAAGCCAAAACAACCCCGATCACGCTATGCCATCACGGGCCTATATTTCTATGATGAAACAGTAGTCGAACGAGCCAGACAAGTACAACCATCGCACCGGGGCGAACTGGAAATCACAGATCTAAACCAGCTTTACCTAAACGAAGGCTTGCTTAGGGTTGAACTGATGGGTCGGGGGATGGCTTGGCTGGACACCGGTACCCCGGATTCTCTTCACGAAGCGGCAAGTTACATTCGCACCCTTGAACATCGGCAAGGCCTTAAAGTGGGAGCACCGGAAGAGGTGGCGTGGCGCATGAACTGGATTGATGATGCACAGTTAGAGCGACTCGCCCAGCCATTGAAGAAGAGCGGCTACGGCTCCTATCTTTTGAAGCTGCTCAGTGAAGTGCGCCCCGAGCCTTCTGGTGTTGTCCATGCCAACCACACCACCCAACCGGCTTGAACGTGCAGGTAAAGACGTTCAGCATTGAGGGGCCCATGCTCCTGACGCCACGGGTAATTAATGATGACCGAGGCTTCTTCTTTGAAAGTTGGAACAGACTCAGCTTCGCCGCTGCTCTCGGTATCAAATCTGAGGATAGTCCAGTGTTCCTGCAGGACAACCACTCAAGATCAAGCAGAGGAGTCTTGCGAGGTTTGCACTACCAAATAGAGCCGCATTCCCAAGCGAAGCTGGTGCGCTGCGTACATGGTGAAATTTTTGATGTCGCCGTCGATCTTCGACAAAGCTCCAACACCTTTGGCAAGTGCGTTGGTGTCCACTTAAGCGAGATCAACCATCATCAACTTTGGATCCCTGTTGGATTCGCCCATGGATTTGTCACCCTAAGCGATAGTGCTGACGTACTGTATAAAGCAAGCGGATACTGGAATAAAGAATCCGAACGTTCACTGCTTTGGAATGACCCAGAACTTGCCATTCCCTGGCCCCTGGACTTCACCGCAAATACCCTGCCAGTAATTTCTCCTAAAGATGCGACCGCACCCGCACTCGCCGAAGCCCTTGGGTCTGGAGATGTGTTCGCATGACAAAGACCATCAAAGTTATGCTCACCGGCAAAGATGGACAACTAGGGAAAGCGTTAGCAGAAAAGATTCCAGCCGGCATTGAAGTTGTCGCCCTGGGCAGACAAGAACTAGACTTGAGCAACAAAGAAGCTTGTCATAATGCTGTACTGCAACATCGACCCGATTGGGTTCTAAATGCTGGAGCCTATACGGCAGTCGATCGAGCCGAGAGTGAACCAGAGCTGGCGATGGCTGTTAATGCAGTTGCGCCAGAGGCATTTGCCCAGGCCCTTGGCGAAGTTGGCGGTCGCCTTTTGCAGGTCAGCACTGATTTTGTCTTCAATGGTACCCAAGCCCATCCCTATCACCCTGACCAACCTGTTGATCCCATTAGTGTCTACGGAGCCACAAAGGCCGAGGGCGAAAGACTAGTACAAAAAGCCTTACCTGCCACCAGCTATTGCATCCTACGCACAAGCTGGGTATATGGACCAGTAGGTAATAACTTCTGCTTAACAATGCTGCGGCTTCACCGTCTTAAATCAGCTCAAAATGAAACACTTAATGTGGTGGCAGACCAGATAGGCTGTCCAACATCAGCTTTGAATTTGGCCAGCGCATGCTGGTCGGCCATCAACCATGGCACAAGTGGAATTCATCACTTTTGTGATGCTGGTGCGACCAGCTGGTATGACTTTGCCATAGCCATTGGTGATGCCGGTGTTGCAGCTGGCATTATTGATCAATCTGCAAAAGTCGTACCAATTACATCATCAGAATATCCCACTCCAGCCAAGCGCCCAGGATATTCACTACTAGATTGTACTGCCACAAGGGTTGCATTAGAATTAGAGACACATCATTGGCAAAAAGAATTATCAATAGTAATTTCTAAAATTCCCAAACCAACTTAACTTCATAATGTTAGTTCCCTCTACAAAACAAAAACTTTGACCATGCTTAAAGCCTCAATGCCAGCTCCTAATTTGCGAGATTTACTTGGCGAACGCAAACGAATTCTGGTCACCGGTGGAGCAGGTTTCATTGGCGGAGCTGTTGTCAGACGTTTACTGCTCGAAAGTGATGCGACTGTCTTTAACTTAGATAAAATGGGCTATGCAAGTGATTTAACGAGTATTGAGCACACAATAGCCGCATTAGCCACTAGGGGAGAAGGGGCTGTGGCAACCCGACATCAGCTTCTTCAGGTTGATCTAGCCAATGCAGAGGCAACACAAAAAGCCATCGCAACAGCCGACCCAGATCTTGTCATGCATCTGGCAGCTGAGAGCCACGTTGATCGATCAATTGAAGGCCCAGGAGCATTTATAGAAAGCAATCTGATTGGTACTTTCAACCTGCTTCAGGCATGCCGTATTCATTTCGATCAATTGGAAGGGCAACGAAAAGAAAATTTTCGCTTCCACCACATAAGTACTGATGAAGTGTTTGGATCCTTGGGAGCAACCGGTAAATTTTCAGAAACAACACCCTACGATCCTCGTAGTCCCTATTCAGCCAGTAAAGCAGCAAGTGACCATCTAGTAAATGCCTGGTACCATACCTTTGGTTTGCCGATAATTCTTACGAATTGCAGTAATAATTATGGACCATGGCAGTATCCTGAAAAATTAATTCCAGTCGTCATCCTCAAGGCAGCAGCGGGTGAAGCGATCCCACTTTATGGAGATGGAATGAATATTAGAGACTGGCTTTATGTCGAAGACCATGTAGATGCCCTACTTTTAGCAGCAAATAACGGGCGAATTGGCGAGAGCTATTGCATAGGAGGACATGGAGAACGGACCAATTTACAGGTTATTGAAAACATATGCACTATATTAGATAAATCAAAGCCGGAAGGCAGCCCCCATCGTAATTTAATCACTTTCGTCAAAGACCGTCTAGGCCATGACCGTCGCTATGCAATCAATCCAGAAAAAATTACAACAGAACTGGGCTGGCAGCCAAGGCATGATTTTGAAGCAGGACTAGAGGCAACAGTTAAGTGGTACCTCAACCAAAAAGTCCAGCCCCATCATTAAGTTTATACTTATTTTTTTCTAGGCAACCGACATTTACTATAAGTCCAATTTACCATTAAAGTTACCGCTCAAGGCCATTAACTCATGTTGGTCTTTGCCTAGCACCAGCGCCCCCGTAACAAATCAATCAATGGCACGGTTCAACAGGCCAACACAGCCCGGGCGCCGAGGGAAGCTTTTTTATTCCGGCACGGACAGCACTTCAGGTAAAGCAGTATTTTCCTGGTGGGTTGTAGCAGCTATCGGGCTGCTGCTAGTCTCTGTACCAATTCTACTTTTTAACCAGCAACATTCGGGTGATGGCGTCAAAATTCGCCGCGAACTACGCAAGTTCTGAACCCATTCCAGGCTGGGTTGACAGATATCTCAGTCCATGACAACCAGCGACTTGCTGAAATGGGACTGACTATCTTGATAGTTACGGTACCTACAAGCCCTCCATGCCCTCCGGAGCTGCCTTCAACACCCCCGACGACGATACGGACACCGATCTGCTCCATCAGAGAGCAGCGGAAGATGGCCAACTGCGCGGCCTGAGTCAGGCGGAAGGCATCATCATGATCGTGCTTGGGATTTTGGCCCTGAGCTTCCCCGTGGTGGCTTCGGCTTCGGTCACCGTGATGGTGGCAATTGCCTTTCTGCTGGCGGGCATCTTGGGCTGGATCGACATCTTTATGCGGGCCAAACGGCTTGGGCGCTGGTACTGCTTCTGGCGTCTGGTGGTCTCGACCCTGTTGCTAGTAACCGGCATTTGGATGGTGATTCAGTTCAAATCGGGTGCGGTGCCTGCTGCGATGCAGATCAAGGCACTGGCTAAGGCGATTGGCCTGGTATTCCTGGCCGAAGGCGCCGTGACGGCCTTCGTTTCGCTCAGCAATCGCGCCAGGCGGGGCTGGGGTTGGGGACTCGCCAATGGCCTCGTAACTTTGGCGCTTGGTTTCCTAATCCTGACGATGGGCCCGGCCGGCATGCTTTCTGTGATCGGACTGCTTGTAGGGGTGAGTTTCCTGTTCAGTGGATTCGACTTGCTGGGCTTCAGTAGCCGCTTGCATTCGCGACAGGATTAAAACGGCAGACAGCGGAATTGGCCGTTGGCAATTGGCCCCAGCCGTAGGTAGCAGCTTTTGAAACAGTTCCCCATCGCGAATAGAGGGTCCCTAAGCCATGTCAAGAAATTTTAAGTTTTTTAATTGAATTCAACCATTTGAGAATGCCTTCATTTGGTTTTTTGAGAACAAATTCTTGACCCTTACAAGCTGTTACTAGATCGACACGGGGTGGGTCTTTCTGAATGTCTGAAGGCTTGACATGGGAAATCTTTACCTCTCTAAAGTCTTGAGGGAGTTCCCAAATTGACTTCTTGAAATTATTCTTTGATAACCGAAGAGACTGATCATAGCGAAACGTACCATAATTCTTACCGATATAGATGATATTTTTATGTTTATAGAGCTCTCGATTTTGAATATGAGGATGGTACATTAAAGATGTATAGGTCTTGAGTAGTTGATTCTCAATATCAGATTGACTTGGGTCAATATCAATAAGTTCATCGACCTCCAAGAAGCCCCAGATGGCATGAAATGGATGCATCATCGCATAACGTTTCAGCTTGTCATTCTCGAAATAACTTTCGCAAAATGTCCCAAAAAATAAGAAAACGTCTCCTTTGCAAATCTGATTAATTTTGAGATGTCCTAAAGCTGCCCCCGACTGACCAAATGCACCGAGTGATAGCTTGTCTGGTAGCAGAGATTGGATCATTGGATCAAAATGAAAATTATCACCGTACTTATCCCAATTATAATTTAGATCTGTCAAAAGCTTGGCAAGCTTGTGTCCCTTGAAACTCAGCTCCTCAGCACAATGACCTTTTTCTGGCGATTTCACTGGAATCGGAAACGAAAGCATCTCCCTGGAGCTAGGCCAGATAACCGATGGGATACCACCATACTGATCATCAAACCCTTTCCTACTGAATACAATATTCATATAAATTCAATTTTTTCAAAACTATAATCATCTACTCAGCAAGTTGTCAAGAGCTTGTGGCACCTTGTGCCCCATGGTCAAGCCAGCTGTGCAAGTTCACGCTCAGCATGCGGCGGGATCCCGGCGCCCACGAGGCTCAATTAAAGGCCGGTCAGAGGGTCAGATGCCGAAAAGCACCCAGATCGGCGCGGACACCCCGATTTTGGTCAAGCCGAGACGGGCCGTAGCCCAGATCCTCCTCAAGGCGCCACTGAACCGCCTCAGGTAATTTGGGCACAACCAGCTCCAGCCTGGGGCGCAGGTGAGGGTTCTGCTCAACGGCCGCCCCATCTCTTGCGTGTTTAGGTCCATGGTGGGGGCTTGGCGGTGCTGGGAGGAGGCGCTCAGCTAAGTTCCCCAATTGGCTTGCCCCACGCTCCAATGTCCGATTCCCTCCCCCTGCTGCTGCGCGCCGCCCGAGGGGAGCAGGTGGAGCGGCCGCCGGTCTGGATGATGCGCCAGGCGGGTCGTTATATGAAGGTGTACCGGGATCTGCGCGACCGCCATCCGGGGTTCCGCGAGCGCTCGGAGAACCCGGATCTCTCCTATGAGATCTCGATGCAGCCCTTCCGCGCCTTCGCCCCCGATGGCGTCATCCTCTTCTCCGACATCCTGACGCCCCTGCCGGGCATGGGCATCGACTTCGACATCATCGAAAGCAAGGGCCCGATCATCGAGCCCGCCATCCGCAGCCAGGCCCAGGTGGATGCCCTGCGGCCCCTCAATCCCGCCGAGGCCCTGCCCTTTGTGGGCGAAGTGCTGGGCCGCCTGCGGGCCGATGTGGGCAACGCCGCCGCGGTGCTTGGTTTTGTTGGTGCCCCCTGGACCCTGGCGGCCTACGCAGTCGAGGGCAAGAGTTCCAAGACCTATTCAGTAATCAAGGCGATGGCGTTCCAGGAGCCGGCACTGCTACATCAACTGCTGGCCCATTTGGCCGATTCGATCGCCACCTACGTACGCTTTCAAATCGACTCCGGCGCCCAGGTGGTGCAACTGTTTGATTCCTGGGCCGGCCAGCTCAGTCCCATCGATTACGACGAGTTTGCGGCCCCATACCAGAAACGCATCATTGACCAGGTGAAGGCAACCCACCCAGATACGCCGTTAATTCTCTATATCTCTGGCAGTGCAGGTGTGCTCGAGCGCATGGCCAAAACCGGGGTTGATTTCATCTCCCTCGACTGGACAGTTGACATGGCCGATGGCTGTGCCCGGTTGCCCCAGCACCTGGGGGTGCAGGGGAATGTAGATCCGGGCCTGTTGTTCGGAACGCCGGCGGCGATCCGCGAGCGCATCCTCGATACGGTGCGCAAGGCCCGGGGCCGGCGCCACATCCTCAACCTCGGCCACGGCATTTTGCCCGGCACGCCCGAGGACAACGCTCGCGTCTTCTTTGAGACCGGCAAATCCGTCACCAGCCTGTTGGGAGCAGCCGTTTGAGCGCCGCCCCCAGGGCCGGTAGCCCCAAGGCCAGTGGCCCCACGGCCGATGGCCCCAGGGCCGATGGCCCGAGCGGGGCCCATGCCTCACCGGCGCGCATCTTGATCACCGGCGCCAGTGGTTGCGTCGGCCAATACCTGGCCGAAACCTTGCTGCGCCACAGCAATGCCGAGTT
>JBILDB010000098.1:0-7938 GCA_044352805.1 Cyanobium sp. | reverse complement strand
CACACCTCTCCCTGGTGGCCCCGCAGCGGCTCGCCCAGCGCCTTCCCGCTCTTCGCGTCCCACAGCCGCACCGTTCCATCGTCCCCGGCGCTCACGATCCGGCCCCCATCGGCGCTGAACGCCGCCGACCGCACCGTTCCCTGGTGGCCTGAGAGGCGACTACGTTCGCGATTGCGCACCTCGCCTTCGATCAGCGCTTCGGTGGCCGTGGAGGGAAGGAGGGTGTTGGCTGGCTGAAACTGGCCGTAGCGGCCGAACCCGGCGGCGGCCAGGGCCTCCAGCAGCGCATCGGCCGGACGGCTGGCCGCCGTGAGCTTGGCGGTGGCGGCCAGGGCCTCACCGCGCTGGCGCTGGGCCCGCACCAGCTGGCCCCAGGCCAGCAGCAAGGCCACCGACACCACCGCCAGGGCACCCCCCAACCCACCGAAAAGCAGCCGGCGCCGGCGCCGCTCGTCACGTCGCGCCCGCTCGATGGCCGCCGCGCTCGCCACGATGAACTCCCGCTCGCTGGGGCTGAGATCCCCCGCCCGTTTTTTCAGGTTCTCCTGCCCCTCCGCCAGTGCCACACCCCGCAGCAGCAGGCCTTCATCGCGCCGGCTGGCCTGCCAGCGGGCCAGGTCGGAACGCAGCCGTTCCTGCCAGGTGCGGAACGCCCGGTCGCTGGCCATCCAGCCGCGCAGTTCGCCCCAGTGGCGGATCAGGGCCTCGTGCACCACTTCCACCGTTTCTACGGCGGCGTCTTCGCCGCGGTTGGTCACCACCAGGCGGGCATCCGCCAGCTGTTTCACCAGCGCCCAGGGGGCCGCACCCAGCTCTTGGCGGGTGGCCACCCGGCGGGTGTCCTCGGAGCCTTCCCCCGGCCGCACCAGCTGCAGGAACACCCGTCGCGCCTCTTCCTGCTGGGCGCGGTTCAACGTGGCGTAGCTGTCGTCGGCATGGCGGGCCAGGGCCCCCTCCACCCCGCCGATGGCGGAGTAGGATCCATGGGTGATGGTCTGCCCCTCCCGGCGAGCCCAAAGCTCGGTTAGGGCAAACTCCAGCAGCGGTAGAACACCGGCTTCGGCCTCCACCTCCTCCAGGATCCGCTCCACCAGCCCGGATTCGAAGCTCACACCCCGGGCTGCAGCCGGCTTCTCGATCACCTCGCGAAGTTCCTCCGCGTTCATCGGCCCCAGCTTGAAATCCCCCTGCTGCAGCAGATCGGCGAAGGGCCGATAGGAGAGGGCATTGCCGAGGAAATCGGCCCGCATGGTGAGCACGAACCGGGCCTTGTGTGCAGCGCTGGCCCGGGCGCCGCTGCGATCGCCAGGGAAGCCAGCCAGGAGGGTGTCGAGGAATTGTCTGCGAAGCGATTCGTCGGCGCCCAGGGTGTACAGCTCCTCGAACTGATCGGCGATCAGCAATACCAGATCGTCGGGGAAGTTCTGCCGCACTTGAGCCAGCACATCAGGCAGAGGCACCTCGCCGGAGCGCAGAAAGCCCGCCAGCTGGCGAGCCTGGGCCATCCGCTCGGTGGCGTTCAGCTGTGGCGCATAGAGGGGCACCAGGGCCAGCGCCATGGCATGGAAGGGGTCAGCTCCCGGCCGGAAGTGGGTGAAACGCCAGTGGCCGTCGCGCTGCAGCCGGGGCACCAGCCCCGCCAGTACCACCGACGACTTGCCGCTGCCCGAGGCCCCCAGCAGGGGGAGGAAGGCGCGGCTGCCGATGGCCTGATGCAAGCTCTCCACAACGGCAGCACGCCCGAAGAACAACTCCGCGTCATCGGGGCCGAAGTGGAAGAGGCCGCGGTAGGGGCAGGGGAGATCGGCGTTCGCCGCACCGGCGGGGCCGGCCGCTGGTTGCGCGGCTGGTCCCGGCCCCTCCCGGTAGTAGTAATTGGTGATCTGGATCGTGGCGTTGCCCGTGGCGGAGGTCGCTGCGACCTGCACCTCGGAGATCGTCTGCTGAACCTCGCCGAGCTCATCCATCGCGATCGCGGGGCCGGGCCTGCTCGTTGATGGAACCGATGCTGGCGTCGCCGGTACCGGAGGTGGCGGCGTATTTCACGTTGCTAATGCTCTGGGTGATCACCGGACCCGAGCCGGGCTGGGCGTCTATCTTCTCCAACAGTACCCGGGCTGCCTCAAGAATCGCCGCGTCCTGATCAACGGCCGCAGCCCCCAGCATCTTCTTGAGAGGAGCAGCGTAGGTATCGGGATCCTTTTCATGCTCTTCCCAAACAACTTTGGCCGCCGGATTACTTGCCAGCTTTCGCTGGATCATCCCTTTGAATACCTTGTAGACATCTTTGATGGCCTCTTCAGTTGTGATCTTGGCCGAAGCAACAGCCCCAGCAGCGAGCGCAGCGACAATCAAGGTAATAGGATCCATGGCCCGAGAGTGCGATATCCCAGATTACATGACATGGATCAGAACCGCAATCAGACAAGCAGCCATTCACGCAAAACGAAAGGCACAAGCTCACATTATTTGCCCGCGCCATTGCATATTAATTGATACTGTATTGATAGTGTCCTCACATTTGCCTGCAACAGGTTCCTACATTCTTATCTGATTTAATGGGAATCACAGAAGCACTGCTATTACGATCGTCGGCCCATGCCTATAGATACAACAATATCAGTAAGCCATAAAAAGTGATTACACACATTTACGCCGCACACAATTCTAGTTGCCCATTCCTTGTTACACATTTTAGCAACAGCAGATTCATCTCTAAGCTTACATTGTCATCGCACCCGGCACTCACTGCATTGACAAACTGAGCTTTTACAGCGTTAATAAGCACCTTTTCAAAAGTTGGTTGGAGAATGGCGACATGTTGCAAACCGTAGGCTACCAAGGAGCAACAAAAAGATAGCTTAAGAAACTAAAAAAGGAACTAATAACGATAATTGTTATAAAAAATTGTCTAATGACATTATCCATCATCAAAACTTTTGGCGCGCGCCCAAAACATCACGGCAATCTTTCGTCGAAAAACTTATTAAGACTAAACCATCCAAAGGGTAGTCTTACCCCTTGGATAGATACTAGCAAATTAACAGTAACGATTTGAGCCGCAAACTTTTTTCCATCTCTCGGATTCCCAATAACATTCATGAACGCATGAATTCGGCGAACTCATGCCTCTATTATTACCGGCTTTGCAGCTTTGTTCACATTTTTCTCTAGTCACCCAGTTATCGATCTGAAATTGGGCATGAGCCTGACCAAAAAGAAAAGGCATCGCAGCCAAAATTGTAGTGGATGCAAGACGGACGGAAGAGGCTTTTAGCACTGAGACAGGTTTTGACTACAGATCTATTTTAGTAGCAGGCCTAACGAAGTGTCAAGCGCAGGGCGTAGCCCGCCAGGCTAAAGAGACACTGGGTAACACCCCCAAAGGCTCCGAAAAACTCAATTGGCGAAACTGGTCTCTTCTCTGCGCCCAGGTGGGCTGACCTGGCTAATCTTGCCAAATTTTGACCACTATTACTGAGCTATTGAGGCTTATTTAAGCCAAATAGACACAACAATTACTTGTCTATACTGGGACCAGTAGTTCTCTACGAACTAGGTAAAGATTGGTCAGTGTGGCGATCACATGCACCTTGCAGCGATTTTTCGCCATCCCCCTCAGCATCGTCTTCTGGAAGTCAAACTGCTGTTTGATCACCCGGAAGGGGTGCTCCACTTTGGCTCGGATGGGAGCCTTGCCTGTTCCAATCAAGTCGAGCATTCTGTCTTATGTGGTCTACCGCAGCACGCGACGTTTCCCTGGCCGCATAGCACGCGAAACTTGATCTGCTTGCCTTCCATATCCTGCCGAGTCTCGTCTGGGATCCGCGTGGGCAAGGCGGGCGTCCTCCTTTGGATCCATTCTTGGGGTATAGGAACTCAATCATGTCAATCAACGGATGCCAAGGCACCACCTGTGCTCCATCTCGGCCAGAAACTTCTCGCGTTTGGTCTGCTTTTTGGCAGTGCTCTACTCGTAATCCCCAAAACCCAGCTGTTTGCCGCCAATCAACTCAGTGCTTGGCAGAGATCAGAGCACTATTCTCGCAAGGTTTGGGCTGGTTTTCCATAGTTACCCTAGGCAAGGGGGCGTCGAGACCAAGCCACCGGTACCGGCGCACCTCGGCGAACGAAGCAACCAAGAGCCAGCACGGTTCAAGTAAATGTGGAAGTAGCTAGTTAGTGCTCACAACCAAAGCCCCACCTTTAAAGCCCGCGATTATCACCTCTTCTAAACAGTACATCAGTCCGGCGACACTGGTTTTTACTTAGGCCGAGAGGTACTTCCGTTACGCCCGCCGGCCGGGCCATTGTTATTTGCCTTGCCAAACTTTCTATCTTTCTTCTTCGCGTTTTTTTCATTTCTAGCTTTCTCGTTTATTGTTTTAGCCTTTATTCCATGATCATGCTTTTCCTGATTGCTTGGCCTTTTGTTTTTATCATGTGTTGCTGACAGGATTAATGAATCTCTGCTTGTGTGCTGCTGCCCGACATACCCTTGTGCAACAGCCCTTGAAGGATGAGCAGCGAAGTTAAGAGCGATTGCAATGCTGGCCATAGTAGCAAGATAAATACTCATGTTGAATACCTCCGAGGTTGGGTTAAATGGTTTGAAAAACAGGCACTTTAGGATAGAATTCGTCTTCATGATGCTACCGAGAAAGCGATTGGGCAGCAAGAATCATTCTAGTTAACGGGCCCTCCAGGACTGACCTGTGGGCTCCAAATACTACCCCATACATCTAGGTAGTTGCCATCTTTAGAAGGGACACCAGCCCAGAATAATGCCTCTGGATCTGGGATTGCCTCCGATAATATGTCCTTAAGTTCAGTAGGGTATCCGCTTGGTTGCGCAGGGTCAGGAACAGCATCCTTGAGCTGGTTCTTGAGTTCCCAAGTATCTACCACAGGCAGAAGACCTACCAATGTCCCAATAGCCACCCTGGTAAAGCCAGACGCAACCTTACCTCCTGAAATCGAGAGAGCGGCAATATTGTTTTTTGCATCGTCGTCGATACAGCTTCCATTGTTGATCGGCAAGTTCGCAGTCTTAATTAGCTTGCCATCCGGCTTTAACCAAGCAACATGAAGCACAAAACCAGCCTTGTTCCATACACACTGCTTTGCAATAGCGGGCTGACCCGGCAGAGAAAAGGCAGCCAAAGATGAGAACAGTGCTAATGCGGATAGTGGCATAGGGCCTATTCCTTTTGAATTTGCCTGAATGCAGGGCATCGTGTTAGCCAATTGTTGAGTTGAGCAGGTGAACCAAGCAGAAACTAACAGTTTTCTAGTCCATGAATCCTCTTTAAAAAGCGCGGATCAGGTACTGTGATCTGCATCAAAGGATAATGGCGTGTCGCCAACATCAAGACGACAAATATTGCATCGAGTTAGGTCGACATGATGGACTCTCGACCCAACAAGTGTGCCTTAAGCTAGGGAGCCCAGTTTTGCCATAAATAAATAGAGCAGGAAGAGGCGGAAACAAATTAACTATATAAGAACCAAGAATTTTACGAAAAATCCAGTCAATGAAATAACAAGCTAAACATTCTTGGGTATGCCCTTTACTTCTCGCTATCGCAACCACAAACCGAGTTCTTTAATGGGTCATTTGTAAACCAGTTGCCATTCCAAACGAGGCCTACCGATCTGCAAACACGGGGACACTTGTCCTTAGCGTCATCATTACTCCAAATAGGACCAGCATTGACATCCCCAGCGAAAACAGGAGCAGGAATAATAGAAGCGAGTACCGAAATCGCAAAAATCTTGCAGAACATGTTTACTTTTGCCAAGAATAAAGAACCATTGGAAGGTAATTGAAGTAGCCCACAACTGTCAACCCCCCCTCTGTAAAGAAATACGACACCTCACATTCTCGTTAACGGAGGATGATCAAGGGCGACTTACAGGGAGCCGGGGTTGAGCTCCATACCAGCCTCAGACGCTTCACCCTGTTCGCGGTGCTGCGGCGCTACGACGAGGAACCAGACCAGGAAAACCTTGAGAGAACTGAATGGAACCAACGTTGTGCTGACCTGCTCGACCACGTGGCCTCGTTGATCCCCTGACACCCAGCGGCCACCCACGCCGCCGACCAAAAGTCTTTGTTGGATCACAGCGGTGGCACATATGGATGCATTCCTTTACAGCGTCCTCCCCTCCCCCCTTGTGCCCCCATCCACCCCAGAACCCGCCCCGCCGTCTGCCGGCAGCGAGGAGCCCCCGGATCCGCCAGAATTTCCCTCAACGCTTCGCCCCTGGTCCGGTCTCGACAGCCTTGGTCTCGACCGGCTCGGCCTCGACCGACTCGGTCTGAGCCAGACCATCGGCGGTCTAGTCCTCGGTCTGATCGCCCTGTTTTCCTCCTATGACCACATCACATTCACCGGCCGCAGCATCCCCCTCCAGCAGCAATGGGGAATCCCTCTCATCGCTGCCTCGGTGGCGACAGTTTTTGTCGATGCTCAACTGGCGACGGGATCCCGGCTACGAGCTGCGCGTGATGCAGTACGAGCAGCGCAAGATGCAGCACGAATTGCGGATGAAACAGCTGAAGAGCGAGATCGAGCAGATCAAGAAAGAAACCGAGCAGTTGAGGCGCGAGAACGCCAGAGAAAGGGCTTTGAGCGCCTTGATCAAGCAGCACTGCTTTCCGCCCGAGTCCAGCTCGACCCCAATCCCACCAATCGAGCCCGGCTCCAGTTCTTCCTGACGCTGATGGCGAACAGGGATTGGACAGAGGCGTAGCGATGGTGGCACTGATTGATGGTGCCTCTGCCCTCTTCACCCTTTCTCAATATCCTCCAGCCAACCGCGCCGCAACAACGCATTAACCGCAGCGGCCACCAGCCCCGCCCCCCCCCGGCTGCCCTCTAGCCGGATCTGGGGCAGGCCACTGGCGGCCAGGCGTCGCTTGCTGGCCTCCACGCCGACGAAGCCCACCGGCATGCCGATCACCAGGGGGGGCGGGGCCACCTGGCCGGCGGCCACCAGATCGAGGAGGCGCTCTAGGGCGGTGGGGGCGCTGCCGATCAGCACCAGGGCGCCCGGATGGGCCTGCAGGGCCTGGGCGAGGGCGGCGGCGGTGCGGGTATCGGCGGGGGGGGCCACGGCCGGGGCCCATTCCAGCAGCGAGTGCACCGGGTTGGCGTAGGTGCGGCGGGCCATGGGGGCCACGGCGGCGGCGGCCATGGCGGTGTCGGTGAGG
Organism: Cyanobium sp.; assembly: GCA_044352805.1. Taxonomy (GTDB): domain Bacteria; phylum Cyanobacteriota; class Cyanobacteriia; order PCC-6307; family Cyanobiaceae; genus Cyanobium. The sequence continues at coordinate 722 of JBILDB010000098.1, read as the reverse complement.
ATCGGCGCCCCGGCCCGCAGGGCGTTGATGCCGGCAGCACAGGCCCCGGGGCTGAAGCGCAGCTCGCTGGCCAGGCTGAGATCGCCGCCGCTGTGCACCAGGCGCTCCAACACGTCCTGCTCCTTGGCCTCCAGGCCGGTGTCGCCTAGCCAGCGTTGGATCAGGCGGATACTTTCGGTGAAGATCGGGTGATCCAGGCCTGAGCCAACGGAGTCTGCTGAGTCTCCTGGGCCACCAGTGGAATCACCAGCCGGGGCGTACATGGGCCAACGATTGCGTGGGGGTTCCAGCTAAGGCTCTCAGCCCATCCGATGATCCCAAGGCCGCCGCGGCCCCGGCCATGCCCATTCACCTCTATTGGGGCGACGATGAGGCGGCCCGCAACCGGGCCGTGGAAGGCCTGGTCGCCAGCCTGCTGGATCCGGCCTGGGCCAGCCTCAACCTCAGCCGCCTCGATGGCAACGACCCCGCCCAGGCCCTGCGTGCCTTGGAGGAGGCCCGCACGCCGCCCTTCGGCGCCGGTGCCCGGGTGGTGCTGCTGCAACGCCAACCCTTCTGTGCTGCCGGCTCGGCCGAGCTGGCGGCGGCCCTGGAGGCCGGCCTGGCCCTGATCCCCGCCGACTGCCATCTGCTGCTGGTCAGCCCCGGCAAACCGGATGCCCGCCTGCGCAGCACCAAGGCGATCAAGGCGGTGGCCAAAGAGCAGAGCTTCGCCCTGCCCG
>JBILDB010000097.1:0-7960 GCA_044352805.1 Cyanobium sp. | reverse complement strand
AATGAAAATGATTCGCATTGCTTGGAAGCAGATTTTCCGTAAAGAGTTTGCTGAAACTCCTGCCAAACCTGCGAAGGTGGCTCATCGATCGATGGCCGCCGCACCACCAGGCACGAGGGTTACGCTAAATCGGTCAAAGCCCGCCGCTGTATCGAGAAGGTATTTGGCTAGATCAATGGCTGGATCAAGCAGTGGGGCACCCTGCTCCAATAGGAACCTTCACCCAGGTTCCCCTGGAACCACCAGCCATTGCCTCTCCTGCCGCGCCAGTCCCTGGCTCTCTCGGCCCCAAGAGCCACCGGAGTCCTGCCATGAATAAGCCCTCACCCGGGACCTGCCCAACGGCACCGGCACCGGCACCGGCACCGGCACCGGCACCGGATCAGGAGCTGACAGCGCAACCAGCACCGACAGCGAACCCAGCGCCCATATTGGTTTTTGATGGCGGTTGCCCCTTCTGTCGCCATTTCGCTGAACTGAGCGAATTACGCAGCGGCATTGCCGGCCTGAGCATCGTTGATGGCCGGGCCGATGGGCCCCTGCGCCAGAGCCTGGCGGCCCGCGGTTACCACCTGCGCGATGGCGCCATGGTGCTGGTGGGCGACAGGGTTTTGCATGGCGCTGGGGCCGTTGCCTGGCTGTGTGCCCAGATGCAACCGAGTCCGGGCCTGCTGCAGCTACTGGCCGCCGTGCTGGCGGATCCGGCCCGCTCCCGCGCCTCCTACCCACTGCTGCTGGCGGCCCGCCGCTTCGCCCTTGGCCTCAAGCGTCTACCGATCGATCCAGACCTAAGCTGAATCTCACCAATTGATTTCTTTGCCATGAGCGCCGAAACCATCACCACGGCCATCCCTGAGGGCGTTGTCGCCGGGGGTGTTCCCTCCGATGCAGTCCCCGCCGATGCCGACCCCCGCGCCCTCACCATCCCCAATGTCGAGCGCGTTCTCGACGAACTGCGTCCCTATCTGATGGCCGACGGCGGCAATGTCGAAATTGTCGAAATCGATGGCCCCATCGTTAAGGTGCGACTGCAGGGCGCCTGCGGTTCCTGCCCCAGCAGCACCATGACCCTCAAGATGGGCATTGAGCGCAAGCTGCGCGAGGCCATCCCCGAAGTGGCCGAAGTTATCCAGGTGCTCTGAGCACCCAGCTGGGGCGGCCTACCACCGCCCCTTAGGCTCCCTGCCAGCTTCTTGGGATCCGTGCTTGATCAGCGCCTGCTGCGCGATGACCCCGCCCTGATCAGCGGCCAGCTGGCGCGCCGAGGCATCGAGCTCGACTTGACGGGCCTACAGACCATCGCCATTCAGGAGCGGGATCTGCAAGAAAGGCGCAGTGATCTGCAGGCTGAAGGCAATCGCATCGGCAAGGCGGTGGGACAGCAGATCCAGGCGGGGGCCAGCCCCGCTGGCCCCGAAGTGCGCGATCTGCGCGACCAGGGCAACCGCATCAAGCAGCAGGTGGCTGGCCTCGAAGAGGAAGAGAAAGTCCTGGAGGCCCGTCTGCGCGAGCAGCTCCTCACCCTGCCCAACCTGCCCGACCCCAGGGTGCCCGAAGGTCGCAGTGAAGCCGACAACATTGAGGTGAGCACCTGGGGCACCCCCCGCCGGCCCGGCCCCGGCGAAACCCTGCAAGAGCACTGGCAGATTGCCGAACGGCTGGGGCTGCTCGACAGCGGTGAGCGTTCGGTGCGCATCGCCCAGAGCCGTTTCGTGACGCTGCTGGGCCAGGGCGCCCGGCTGGAGCGGGCCCTGATCGCCTTCATGCTCGATCGCCACAGCGCTCGCGGCTACACCGAAGTGATGCCGCCGATCCTGGTGAACAGCGCCAGCCTCACTGGCTCGGGCCAGCTGCCCAAATTTGCCGAGGAGAGTTTCAAGTGCGCCGACGACGACCTCTGGCTCACCCCCACCGCCGAAGTCCCGATCACCTCTTTGCACCGGGATGAGGTGATCCCGGCGGAGAAGCTCCCCCTCAAATATGTGGCCCACACCCCCTGTTTCCGCCGTGAGGCCGGCTCCTACGGGCGCGACACCCGGGGCCTGATCCGCCTGCATCAGTTCAACAAAGTCGAGCTGTACTGGTTCTGCCACCCCGAACAGTCGCTTGAGGCCCACGAGCAGCTCACCCGCGACGCCGAGGGGGTGCTGGAGGCCCTGGAATTGCCCTATCGCCGCATAGAACTCTGCGGCGGCGATCTGGGCTTCTCCGCCGCCCGCACCTTCGACCTGGAGGTGTGGCTGGCGGGTGCCGGCGCTTACCGCGAGATCTCCAGCTGCAGCACCTGCGCCGATTTCCAGGCGCGCCGCTCGGCGATCCGCTTCAAGGAGGGCAAGAAAACCCAGCTGCTGCACACCCTCAACGGCAGTGGCCTGGCCATCGGCCGCACCATGGCGGCCCTGCTCGAAGCGGGCCAGCAGGGCGACGGCAGCGTCAGCCTGCCCGCCGCCCTGGTGCCCTACATGGGCGGTGTCGATCGCCTCAGCAACCCAGGCTGAGACAGAGCTGGCTCAAACCCAGCTGGCTGATGGGCCGGCCCGCCGGTTCGGTTCGGGGCGCCGCATCCCCCAGAATGATCGAATTGTTGATGAGCCGCATGGGTGTTCTCACCGCGCTGGCGATCCTGGCCGGCCTGATCGTCGTGCATGAGGCGGGCCATTTCTTGGCCGCCACCTGGCAGGGCATCCGCGTCAGTGGTTTTTCCGTCGGTTTCGGGCCCGTGCTGCTGCAGAAGCGCATTAATGGGGTGCTGTTTGCCCTGCGGGCCATTCCCTTGGGGGGCTTCGTCTCCTTTCCCGATGAAGACGACAACAGTCCTTTTCCCGCCGATGATCCCGACCTGCTGCGCAACCGCCCGCTGCACCAACGGGCCCTGGTGATTGCCGCCGGCGTCATCGCCAATCTGCTGTTGGCCTATGCCGTGTTGCTGGGCCAGGGGCTGGTGGTGGGGATTCCGGCGGGCATATCGGCCACACCGGGTGTGCTGGTCAGCGGGGTGGTGGCTGGCCAACCCGCCGCCAGCATCGGCCTGCGGGCCGGAGATCGGATTGTCAGTGTCGATTCCGTGCCCCTGAGCGGCGGTCAGCAGGCCGTTGCCGACCTGGTGGAGCGCATCCGCAGCTCCGCCGGTCACACCCTGCTGCTCAAAGCCGAGCGGGCCGGTAGGCCCCTGCAGCTGACGCTGACGCCAACCGAGCAGGGGGGCATCGGCCACATCGGCGCCCAATTGCAGCCCAATGGCAGCGAAACTTTCCGCGCCCCCCGCAGCTTCTTTGAACCCATTCGCCAGGCAAACCACGATCTGATAGCGCTCACCAGCCGCACCTTTGCGGGCTTTGGCAGCCTGATCACCCATTTTGGCGAAACCGCCGGCCAGGTGTCTGGGCCGGTCAAGATTGTCGAAATGGGTGCCACCTTGGCCCGCCAGGGGGGTAGCAGCCTGTTCCTCTACACGGCCTTGATTTCGATCAACCTGGCGGTGCTCAATTCCCTGCCCTTGCCCCTACTGGATGGCGGCCAGTTCGCCCTGTTGCTGATTGAGGCCTTGAGGGGTCGGCCCCTGCCCGAGCGCTTCCAGATGGCCTTCATGCAATCCGGTTTCGTCTTTTTGGTGGGACTCAGCTTGCTGCTCATCGTCAAGGACACCAGCCAGTTGCCGGCCATTCAGCAATGGCTGGGCCACTGACGAAGCCACTGACTAAGCCCCTGAAGCGCCGCAGCCCGCTGCCGCCGGGGGCGCGGCAGGGGCCCCCTGTTGCTTGATCGCCTGGGCCAAAACCTCTCGATTCGCTTGGTCTTCCACGACTGATCTGCCACGACCGGGCGATTTGCAAGCCCCGCCAGCCGGCCTGCCCTACCTGCCCCTTGGCCGATATTTGACCCAGTCACCCTGGGAGGTAAGCTTATTTCACGCTGCTCAACACCTGGCCTGCCGCATGGCAAAAAAATCAATGATCGCGCGCGACGTCAAGCGCAGCAAAATGACCGAACGCTTCGCTGCCAAGCGCGCCGCCTTCAAGGAAGCCATGGCCGCCGCCGCCGATCCGATGGAACGGTTGGAAATACATCGCAAGCTGCAGGCTCTGCCCCGCAATAGCGCCCCTAGCCGCCGCCGCAACCGCTGCTGGGCCACCGGCAAGCCCCGCGGTGTTTATCGCGATTTCGGCCTTTGCCGCAACCAGCTGCGCGAACGGGCCCACAAGGGCGAGCTGCCCGGTGTGGTCAAGTCCAGCTGGTAAACAGGCATTTCGCCCCTTACCTCACTTTTCGAGGGCGTCCAAATGGGCGCCTTTTTTATTTACTTTTTTGTGCAATGGTTGCTGAAGGGGCAGCCCTGCCGTGGAGCCCTGCGGGCGATGGCCACTGCTGGAAACGACCGACGGCGGCAATCCGCCCCAGGGGGAAGCCCATCGGGCGGGTCAGATGCGAGAATGCCCGACGACAACAAAGAAACATAACGTCAAGTGCAAGGACAAACTCAGTCGATCTCCTTCGATGGTCGGGAGATCCGGCTGACCACCGGTCGTTACGCCCCCCAGGCCGGGGGTTCGGTCTTGGTTGAATGCGGAGATACGTCAATCCTGGTGACGGCGACCCGCTCTACGCCCCGTGAAGGCATTGATTTTCTGCCCCTGATCTGCGACTACGAAGAGCGGCTGTATGCCGCCGGTCGCATCCCCGGCAGCTTCATGCGCCGCGAATCCCGACCCCCCGAACGGGCCACCCTGATCGCCCGGCTGATCGATCGGCCGATGCGTCCCCTGTTCCCAGCCTGGATGCGCGACGACCTGCAGATCGTCGCCACTTGCCTCTCCCTCGACGAACGGGTGCCGCCCGACGTGTTGGCGGTCACCGGCGCTTCCATAGCAACCCTGTTGGCCCGCATTCCCTTCGAAGGTCCGATGGCGGCCGTGCGTGTGGGCTTGCTGGGCGATGACTTCGTGCTCAACCCCAGCTATCGCGAGATTGAGCGCAGTGACCTCGACCTGGTGGTGGCCGGCACGCCTGAGGGTGTGGTGATGGTGGAAGCCGGCGCTAGCCAATTGCCGGAACAGGATGTGATTGAGGCCATCGACTTCGGTTACGAGGCCGTTGGTGAATTGATCAAGGCCCAGCAAGCCCTGCTCAAGGACCTGGGTATCGAGCAGGTCAAGCCCGAAGCCAAAGAAGAAGACGCCACCCTGCCCACATATCTGGAAAAGGAATGCAGCAAGGCCATTGGTGCCGTGCTCAAGCAGTTCAGCCAGACCAAGCCCGAACGGGACAGCAAGCTGGATGCAATCAAGAGCGAAGTGGCTGAGAAAATCGCCGGCCTCAAGGACACCGATCCGGTGAAAGTATTGGTGAGTGGCAGTGGCAAGGCCCTGCCCACCAGCTTCAAGGGCCTCACCAAGAAGCTGATGCGTCAGCAGATCGTCAAGGACGGCAAGCGGGTCGATGGCCGCAGCCTCGATGAGGTGCGTCCGATCAGCTCCGCCGTTGGCGTGTTGCCCCGGCGGGTGCATGGCTCGGGTCTGTTCCAGCGGGGGCTCACCCAGGTGCTCTCCACTGCCACCTTGGGCACCCCCAGCGATGCCCAGGAGATGGATGATCTCAATCCAGCCAACGAGAAGACCTACCTGCATCACTACAACTTCCCCCCCTATTCGGTTGGCGAAACTCGGCCGATGCGCTCCCCCGGTCGCCGGGAGATCGGCCATGGCGCCCTGGCCGAGCGGGCTTTGATTCCCGTGCTGCCCCCCAAGGAAAGCTTTCCCTATGTGCTGCGGGTGGTGAGTGAGGTGCTCAGCTCCAATGGCTCCACTTCCATGGGTTCGGTGTGCGGCAGCACCCTGGCCCTGATGGATGCCGGCGTGCCCCTCAAAGCCCCCGTCAGCGGCGCCGCCATGGGCCTGATCAAGGAGGGCAAGGAGGTGCGCATTCTCACCGACATCCAGGGCATTGAGGATTTCCTCGGCGATATGGATTTCAAGGTGGCGGGCACCGAGAAGGGCATCACCGCCCTGCAGATGGACATGAAGATCAGCGGCCTGCCCCTGACCACGGTGGCTGAAGCGATCAACCAGGCCCGGCCGGCCCGGCTCCATATCCTCGAGAAGATGCTGGAGGCGATCGACAAGCCCCGCGACACCCTCTCCCCCCATGCTCCCCGTCTGCTCAGCTTCCGCATCGACCCGGAACTGATCGGCACCGTCATCGGCCCCGGCGGTCGCACCATCAAGGGCATCACCGAGCGCACCAACACCAAGATCGACATTGAGGACGGCGGCATCGTCACGATCGCCAGCCACGATGGCGCCGCCGCCGAAGAGGCCCAGCGCATCATCGAAGGCCTGACCCGCCGGGTCAGCGAGGGAGAAGTGTTCTGTGGCGCCGTCACCCGGGTGATCCCCATCGGGGCCTTCGTCGAAATCCTGCCCGGCAAGGAAGGCATGATCCACATCTCCCAGCTCTCGGAAGCTCGGGTGGAAAAGGTGGAAGACGTGGTCAATGTGGGCGACCAGGTGACCGTTCGGGTTCGCGAAATCGACAATCGCGGCCGCATCAACCTCACCCTGCGCGGCGTCGCCCAACAGGAACCCGCCCCGGCGGTCTGAGCGATTCGACCTGCCTTGGGTGTTTGCAAGCCCCAGGGGCAACTGCCTAAGCCAACCCCCTGGGCCGTTCGCTGTGCCAAGGGGGTTTTTTCTGTTGCGGGGGGGGGCGTCAGAGCACAAAAGTGGGATCGATACTGCCCATGGCGGCCGCCGCTTTTTGGCATAGCTCGGCGTGGTTGGGGCCATGGCTGGCCACCAGGCAACCGGCTTGCAGGCCATCGCCCTTGTTGTAGGAGAGACCCTGGCCATCGGCGTGGCTGAAGGCACCGCCGGCGGCCCGCAGCACCGCTTCAGGGGCGGCCATGTCCCAATCCTTGGGGGCCGAGCTCCCGGAAAGGGATATGTAGAGATCGCTCTCGCCCCGCAGGATCGTGGCCACCTTGCCGCCGACGCTGCCCATCACCCGGGTTTCCCCCAGTTCGAGGGCCGCCAGCAGCTGCTCCAAACGGCTGTCGCGATGGTTGCGGCTGGCCACCAGCACCAGCTCGCCAGTGCAGCGGCGAGCGCTGAGCTGGGGGGCGAAGCGCTCGCCGCTGCGGTTCTCGCGCCAGGCGCTACCCGCAGCTGGCTGGGCCGGGGCGCTATCTCCGGCCGCGGTGCTGGCCTGGGGCAACAGACCAAACCAAAGCTCTTCGCTTTCGGGCAGCAGCACCACCCCCAGCACCGGCTTGCCCCGCTGCACCAGGGCCAGATGCACCGCGTATTCACCGGTGCCCAGCAGGAAATCCTTGGTGCCATCGAGGGGATCCAGCAGCCACAGCCACTCACCGGGCAATGGCAATCCCAGCTGCAGCGCCTCAGCAGCGGTTTCCTCACTCAGCAAGGTCCAGGGGGCACCGGGAAAGGACGCCTCCAGGCCCTGCAACAACCATTCATTCACGGCCAGATCGGCGGCTGTGACAGGGCCGCTGCCGCCGTCGGCCACCGTCAGCGCGGCCGCAAAGCCATGGGGGGGCTGCTCGCCCCGGGCGTAGGCCCGCAGGATGTCGGCCGCCCCCCAGCAGAGGGGTCGCAGGTGGGCCAGCAGCGCCTCCTGGTCGATGCCACCGGGCAGGGACAGGGCCGTGGGCATCATGGAGAAGCAAAGATGCATTTTGCCGATCCGGCTTGCCGATGGCTCTGCCCGAACCCACCGGCGGCGTGCTTTATCTGGTGGGCACCCCGATCGGCAACCTGGAGGACCTCTCGCCCCGCGCCCGCCGGCTGCTGGGGGCGGTGGACCTGGTGGCCTGTGAGGACACGCGCCGCAGCGGTTTGTTGCTGCATGGACTGGGACTGCGCAACCGGTTGCTGAGTTTTCACGAGCACAATCGCCTGGCCCGCCAGCCCCAGCTGCTGCAGGCCCTGGCGGCGGGCCAGAGCAT
>JBILDB010000096.1:0-8067 GCA_044352805.1 Cyanobium sp. | reverse complement strand
TGAAGCCGCTGGAATTTAAATTCTTGTGGGACTTTTCAGTTTGCGCTAGTGTCTTGGTTCGCACGCATTTCGCAGGCTCCCTTGGTGGATTTTTGGTGGTCTTGTTGAAGAGCACCGGGAGCGCATATATCCATGCCTGCTTGCCGGTTTTGGGCGATCGAAGGGAGCTGGGGTCTGCTGGGCAGAGCCGAGGTTGCCGCAGCGGCGTTTTTTGGCGCCCTCCTCAAGGTCCAGCCCAAAGATTTCGCGGTACGCCACGCTGCTGCCGAAGTCTTCGGCGCTGATGCCAGCTATGGCACAGATTTCGCCAACGGTGCGAACACTGAAGCAGGGCTCAGGAGGCGTGGCGGCTCAGCCAGGTGTTGAGATTTTCAGGCCCTTGGAAGTCGAGTAGGGCGTCGAGAAGAGCTTCGAGCCCGCGCTGAGGGGAGCGCCCGAATACGGGGGCCTGTTGAGCAGAGCTGAGGGTGCCGCAGCGGCGCTGGAGTTGGCGGACGGTGATGGCCGATGCTTATGTCTAGCGACCTTCCTGACGGCCTTCCTGCCTGCCCAGCCCAAAAATCTCGCGGCAAGCCACGCCGCTGCTGAAGTCGTAGGCGGTGATCCCACCCATGGCGCAGATCTCAGGAACAGTGCGGCCGCTAACTAAAAGGGTGTCACCAGAATAACGGCGGTTACATCGTCGATCTTGGCATCCAGGCCTGTGCCGGCAGCCTTAGCGCCAATCTGTATTGCGCAAAATGTGCATCAGCCTCGGGTTATGGGGGTTGGTGCTGATCACCAGGGCGAAACTGGTTCGCTGGTGGTCGAGAAAGCAGCAGCTCAAAGGCCTCAGGCATTCTTTGAATTTACAGGCTTGACTAATGAAGAAATGAACCGCGTAACTACGTTGGTTGCCCTGCTGGAAAGACCGGCCAATGTTGAGAAGGCAGTAGCCATCAGTATGGCTTGGGCGGTATTTCTAACAGCTTCTTTTAGGAAGACCTGAAGCGCTTGGGATTTTTGAAGCTCGGCATTATTGACCGTGGCATTGATCTGCGCATTGATATTTTGGATTGCCCGCTCTTTGATCACTGGAAAGGCCGCATCAAACTTGGCGGGTAGGGCTGGCGGATTGGGTAGGGAGGCCACGTAGGACCTTAATTCAGGCTCGGAGTTAACATTGCCAATTCCCTTGACAATATCTTTTAATTTATTGACAGCTTCGGCGGCAGGAATTGCTTGTTGCTTTAGTGCCCTTGAGCCTAGAAAAAACTGCACTGGGATAATCACTAGCAACAAAACTGCAAGCCAGGCCGCAAGGCGACTCACCATGACTTGCCATGATTGCAATGTTCTTTCTTGAGCATTGAATAGCTGGGCGATAATAATTAGCGTGGAGCCAATCAAAACATTAAAGCTAGATGAAAGTATGGACCCGATCAAATTGAGTTGCCACTCGGCCGTGGCGAGTCTTAAGGGGAAAGAGGCAAAGATAATCGAATTGAGCGCGGATCCAATGACAAGCCAGCCTAAAATAGCAAGGGTCAAAGAAGATTTTGATCTGGGGCGTCTGATCCGAGCATCTGATTCGGCCGTCAATTTTAATTCTTCTGTTAAATCCATTTTTAGGGCGGAATGTGGTGACGAAAAGCCAGGGAATTCACAAGCAGAATTTTAACATGTGCTGCGCGTTGGGGCAATGGTGAAGAGTCTGTGGCGCAGGGGCGGTAAAATAGAAATAAATCTTGTCGACCTTCCGTTGCGGGGACGAAGCTCATGCTGGCCATCAGCTCACTCTTGTGCAGCGGCAAGCCTCCAAGGCCAGCACCAAATGCTTGCTGGGGCATGATCGCCGGTTGTCACCCAGGTAGCCGTAGGCTTGGGAAGCCTCAGGCAAATTGAAGCAGACAGATGAAAAGTGGAGCAAAACACATATCCAATTGATTGAGTATTTTGGATTTGGGCATCTGCATATACGCTCTTAGGAATAACTTTTTATGGTACTTTGGGAGCGGGATCTTGTTGAGATTTTGCTATGATATTTTGTAATTTTTAAAAAGGCAGTTGCCAGCAAGCCGGCTTGGATGCCATTGCGCATTGCATCTGCAATAAAGGACTGCCAACGCTCTGGATTGAGGCGCAAACGTTCTTTGAGCGCAGCGTCTAGTTTGGAGTTGAGGTTCGCGATAATCCTGTCCTTGGCGACAGGGAAGGGTGCTTCGAAGTGTGACGCAGGATTAGGAAGATTGGGAGAGCTGAGGAGAATGGGAAGACTGGGAAGATTGGGTAGATTTTGATTGCCTGCTGAAGCTTGGCGCAGTTGTGATTCGTCCTTGGCGGCGTTGATCATTTCTAACATCTGACGCAAGTGGATAATATTTGTGTTTTCACTAGCTTCTTGCTGCTCAATACTTGTGGTGCCAGCATAAATTTGCAATGGAATGCTGAGCAGCAGCAAAATACCCCACCAACGGGCCGCTTTCTCAATCCAAGCCAGTCGCTTGGCTAGTTTGAGGTCGCGTCCATTTAAGGCTCGGGCGACCAGGAGCACCAGGATGCCCAGCAAAAGCTGCAGGCTGTTGGCGAGTAGGGCATTGATCACTCTCAGCAACCAATCGGGCGAGCTGAGTTGCAGGGGAATAAGGGCAAATGCCAGGCTGTTCAGGCTGACGGCTATCAAAGCCAAACCACCCACCGCCAGGCTGCGGGCGGTGAGGGGTTTGAGGCGATTCTGTTGACGACCTCCAGCAGAAACCTGCTGGCCAAAAGGGGTGTCGCTCATAATTTGCAACAGGCGGCATTTGTTAATGGCAGTCAGGGTAGATCCCTCCCCTGGCTTGGCTGAGATCCTACAGCCTAGAAGTATGGATTCCATGCAGGCCAAGAAGGTAAACACTTGCTTATGCCCATTAATTCAATTGGGTTCGATAGAATTTTCAGGCTGCTTGACGAGGCCTATCCCTTCTTTTTTGGGAGGAGGTTCAAGGCTGCTGAACCGCCTTGCAAAGACCAGCCAGTCGGGGCGGTGCAGGAGGCTGCGGCGCGGTGCAGCTGAGCTGGGCTTTTGAGCGGCTGGGTTGCTCCAGCGGTGGTGTTGGACATTTTTGGGGCGCTTTCGCTAGCGTGGACAGACCCGGCGGTGCTTAATGACCCCCCTTCATGACCTGCGACTGCGGTTGCTGGTGCAGCAGGAGAGCGAGCGAATCGCTTGCGGAGAACCCCAGGAGATTGATCTTTCGGTGGTTCAGGCCCGTTGCCTCTGCTGGTTGGCCCTGTTGGCCGAGGCCCATGAGGAACAAGCCTGCAGCGCCGAACATCGGGGCGATGTGGATCAGGCCATGGGCTGGTTTGCCGATTCCATGCGGCTGCGGGACGTGATCAACGTCGTCAGCTCGATTGAGATCCCTCTGCCGGCTGCCGATCTGGACCCTCCGGAGCCTGATTCCGGCAGCCCATCGGCGGTAATGCCATGATGGGCGTTGATTGAGACAAGGGGAAGCGGTGAGCGAAGAGCCCTGCCAATGCCCTGATTGCCAGCGGTTCTACCGCGAGCACGACCGGTTGATTCGTGAAAACCCCAGTCTCCGCCAACAGCAGGAGCTGAATTGGGCTGCTCTGCAGTCTTTTCGCACTTTGGCCGGGCGGGTGCTTGAAGAGCTTCAGAAGCACTACGGCGACAGCGAAACCCCGGTTCCGACCCCGACCGAATCCGCCAAGGCTGATACGGCAGACGAGCCTGATGCCATGCAGCAGGCCATGGCGGATCTGGAGAACATCAATGCGCACCTCTTCTCGATTGAAGCCTTGATGGAGCGCGTTTTTGATGTGCGTGTGCCCGAAGAAGTGGAGCAAAAATTCCGGGAGGTGGCCGGTGAACTTGCCCCTGACCCCCTCAATGCCGATCGTCTGCGGCTCAACCGACTCCTACACCAAACACCAGACCTGCCCGATCACAGGCCCTGATTTGATTCCCTAATTTCATTCGTCGATCTCACAGGTGATCGTTACAGGATATTTTTCGGCTTGCCAGATGCGAGTTGCGTACTCTTGTATTGAACGATCCGAGGAGAAGAATCCTGTGCGGGCCGTATTCAGCACTGACATCCTGTTCCAGTGGGTGCGATTGGCCCAGGCGGAACTAACTGCAGACTGCACCCTGAGGTAATCGGCAAAGTCGGCCAAAACGAAGAAAGGATCGTTGCCTGTGAGGTTCTCCAGCAGGGGTCTAAACAGCTCCCCATCCCCCTGGCTGAAGTGTCCCTGTTCGATCAGTCGCAGCACTTCGCCCAATTCCGGTTCGGCCGGGATCACTTCCCAGGGGCGGTAGCCCTGTTGGTTTAGACCTACGAGTTGGTCGGCGGTGTGGCCGAAGAGGAAGAAATTCTCCGCTCCCACCTGCTCTCGAATTTCGACGTTGGCGCCATCAAGGGTGCCGATGGTGAGAGCCCCATTCATGGCGAATTTCATATTGCCAGTGCCGGAGGCCTCTTTGCCCGCCGTCGAAATCTGCTCCGAGAGGTCGGCCGCTGGATAGACCCGCTCACCGAGTTTGACGTTGTAATCGGCGAGGAACACAACCCGCAGTCGGCCCTCCATATCGGGATCGGAATTGACCGTATCGGCGATGCCATTGATGAAGCGGATGATCAGTTTGGCCATGGCGTAGCCCGGTGCCGCCTTGCCACCGAAGATGACGGTACGTGGCGCACTGCCATCGGCTTGTCCGTTTTTGATGCGCAGGTATTGGGCAATAACTTGGAGAGCATTAAGGTGTTGCCGCTTATATTCGTGAATCCGCTTCACCTGGACATCGAATAGGGAAGCTGGGTCAACAAGAACGCCTGTATGGGTATGAATGTACAGGCTTAGATCTTTTTTTACTGCTAGCTTTGTCGCCTGCCAGCGCTCAAGGAAGGCGTTGTCTTCGGCGAGGGGCTGCAGGCGTTCCAGTTGCCTCAGATCGTGAATCCAGCCGTCGCCGATGCTTTCGTTGAGCAGAGCTGTGAGGCGGGGATTGGCCAGGGCCAACCAACGGCGCGGCGTGACGCCGTTGGTGACATTGGTGAACTTTTCGGGCCAGAGGGCCGCAAATTCAGGGAACAGATCACGCTTGACCAGGTCGCTGTGCAGGGCGGCAACGCCATTGACGTGATGGCTGGCTACTGTGGCCAAATTAGCCATCCGCACCGATCGGGATCCATCTTCATCAATTATGGAAACTTTGCGTAAGATTTTATCGTTGCCCGGATATCTGAGGCGTACTTGTTGCAGGAAACGTCGATTGATCTCGTAGATCAGTTCCAGGTGCCTTGGCAACAGCGAGGCGAAGAGGTTTAGGTCCCATTTTTCTAGGGCTTCGGGCAACAAGGTGTGGTTGGTGTACGACAGCGAGCGGGTCACGATGTCCCAGGCTTGCTCCCAGCTCAGCATCTTGTCGTCGAGCAGCAGCCGCATCAGCTCGGCCACAGCTATGGAGGGGTGGGTGTCATTGAGCTGCACCGCCCAGTGGTCACTGAATTCCTGGATGGGAATGCCCCTGGCCTCAAGGTTTCTCATCATGTCCTGCAGCGAGCAGCTCACGAAGAAATGCTGCTGCTTCAAGCGCAGTTTTCGACCTTCGTCGGTGCCATCGTTGGGATAGAGAACCTTGGAGAGAGTTTCGCTGCCCACCTTTTCTTCAACGGCGCCGTAATAATCGCCGATGTTGAAGGCCTGGAAATCGAAGCTTTCGCTGGCGTCAGCACGCCAGAGCCTGAGCCTGTCGCAGGTGTTGACCCTATAGCCCAGCACCGGCACATCGTGGGGCACCCCGATGGCGTGTTCGGCGGGAATCCAGCGCACTCGGTAGGCTCCACGCTCATCGCGGTAGCTCTCCGTGTGGCCCCCGAAGCCCACAAAGCAAGCTTGGTCCGGGTGGGGGATTTCCCAGGGCCAGCCGCTCTTGAGCCATTTGTCGGTGATCTCTACCTGCCAGCCTTCGCGGATCAGTTGGTCAAAAATGCCAAACTCATAGCGAATGCCATAGCCGGTGGCTGGAATTTGGAGCGAGGCCAGGGATTCCAGAAAGCAAGCCGCCAGTCGCCCCAGCCCCCCATTGCCCAAACCCGGTTCTTCTTCGACGCTGAGAATCTCGTTGATATCTGTAATGCCGAACCCCCGCAATGCTTCGGCGGCCTCCTCCTGGATGCCCAACATCAAAAGGTTGTTGCCAAGTTGGGGACCGATCAGGAATTCGGCGGATAGATAGGCCACCACCCGGGTGGGAGTGGCATTGATTGCTTCAATCCCGGCGAGATATCGGGTCATCAGCCGGTCGCGCACCGCGTAGCTGAGGGCCATGTAAAGGTCGTGGTGGCTGGCACTTGGGGCCAGCTTGCCGAGGGTATAAAAGAGATGTTCGGTCATGCCGTCGAACACATCTTTGGCTTCCAGCCCGCTGCGGTCGGGGTCGGCGTAGCAGCCCGGGGTCGGCAGGCGCAGGTTGCGGGGTTTCAGCTCGGTCATGGTTGCTGCTCTCCGGCTGCTAGACGCTGGCCTTAATGGCAGCGCGTACGGGCCAAACTGTAGCCACAGTTGCTGTTTGCCAGGTTTCCGGCGCTGAGATCCACACTGGAGTCGGCATCGACCGAGTATCGAGCGCCGCGCCAGACGCCCTAGGGTCGCCCCCTGATCGCTGGTTACATGGTTCTGCCCCTGCTGCTTGAAATCGGCTCCCACCAGGATGAGGTGGCGGAAACCCTGATCCTGGTTGGTCGTTTCCTGATTATTTTTCTCGCCGCCCGCAGCTTCGCCGAGCTGATGGTCCGCTTGCAATTGCCCTCGATCCTGGGGGAGTTACTGGCTGGTGTGTTGATTGGCGTGTCTGGTCTGCATCTGCTGCTGCCGCCCGAGTCCGGCGCCCAGCTGGCTGCCTGGCCCGTGCAGCTCGTCAGCCAACTGGCCGCAGTCTCCACGGAGCGGGTGCGGGAGATCTACATGAACAGCTTTGACAGCCTCCAACAGCTGTCCACCCTGGGTCTCTATGCCCTGCTGTTTCTGACCGGTCTGGAGAGCGAATTGGATGAACTGGTGGCGGTGGGTCCCCAGGCGGCCACGGTGGCCATGACCGGGGTGGTGTTGCCGTTTGCAGCTGGCAGCGCTGGCCTCTACTACCTCTTCCATCTCCCCGCCATCGCCGCGGTCTTTGCCGGGGCGGCGATGACCGCCACCAGCATCGGCATCACCGCCAGCGTCTTCGGCGAATTGGGCTTCCTGAAAACCCGGGAGGGGCAGATTGTCATTGGCGCCGCCGTGCTCGACGACATTCTCGGCATCATCATCCTGGCCGTTGTGGTGTCTCTGGCTTCGGGCAATGCCCTGAGCCTCGCCCCCATTCTCAAATTGGTTCTGGCGGCCCTGCTGTTCGTGGCTGCCGCGATCTGGCTCAGCCAGCGGGCCGCTCCCCTATTTGACAAGTTGCTCGACTGGCTCAAGGCGCCGGGGGAGGTGGTGGTCGCCGCTTTCGTGGTGCTCATTCTCTGTTGTTTTGCCTCCCAGGCGATCGGGCTGGAGGCGGCTCTAGGCGCTTTTGCGGCCGGTTTGATCCTGAGCCAATCCGAGCGCACCGAAGCGATTCAAGAAACGGTCAAACCCCTGGTTGCCCTCTTTGCCACCATTTTCTTCGTGCTGATCGGCACCGCTATGGACCTTTCGGTGCTGAACCCCTTCGATCCGGCCAACCGTCAAGGGCTGGTGGTGGCCGCTTTTCTGCTGGCCGTGGCGATTGTTGGCAAACTGGCCTCCGGTTGGTCCTATTTCAGCGCCGAACCCACTCGCAGGCTGGTGGTGGGACTGGGCATGTTGCCTCGTGGCGAAGTCGGTTTGATTTTTCTTGGCCTCGGCTCCCAGGCTGGCCTGTTAACCCCCTCCCTGGAGGCGGCGATTCTGATGATGGTGATTGGCACCACCTTCTTGGCCCCGCTGCTGCTGCGGGCCGTTTTGGTGGGGCCCGATCGCGATACCCAGAAGGCCTGAGCATTCAGGGCGTCCTTCCCGTCAGCACCCAGAACAGGGCCCACAGGGCCGTCACCAATCCCAGGCTGGAGG
>JBILDB010000095.1:0-8122 GCA_044352805.1 Cyanobium sp. | reverse complement strand
GCCACCTTGGCCGCGTTGTCGGAGCCTTGGCCCAGGTTGCGAAGGCGATCGAACAGACCCATCAGATCAGAGAGGAATGTGTTAGCGAACCCTAGCGGCCCCGAAGCTCCACCCCATGGGTATCTGTACCGCAACTCAGCAAGAGGCCACGCTTGTTGAGATCGGCGGCGATCGCTTCACACACCAGGGGGGTCGGGCTCCAGATACCCTGCATGTCGTAGTCGTACCAAGCCTCTGCCCCATCAAAACCGAGTTCGGCGGCGGCGGCGATCAGCCGCTGGTGGGGCAATCGGTAGCGGGCCGGATGGGCCAGCAGGGCCAGGCCGCCCGCAGCGCGGATGGCGGCCACGACGGCCTCGGCCCTCAGATCGGGCCCCACGGTGGCACCCCGTTGCAGATAGGGCGTCAGGGGGGCGTGATCGGCCCCGAAGCCCAGGGCCAGCACGTGGACGAGGCAACCCTCCAGGAGGCAACTGATTTCCACACCGCGCCACAACACTGGCACCGGTTCGCCTGCAGCGGCCAGGGCCGCCAGGGTGGCGACGATTTCCGCGTGGGACTCGATGCTGTGGTGATCGGTGACAGCCAGCTGGCGCAGGCCGAGGTGGGCCGCCTGACGGGCTAGCTCGCCGGGATGGAGGGAGCCGTCGCTGTAGGTGGTGTGGCAGTGAAAATTGAACTGACTCGGGCAGCTCTGGGGCGTGACCTGGCCCAGCACGGCGGCCAAGGGGTGGGTTAGAGCTTCAGGCCGCAGCACCGCCGGCCTCCTGGCTGGCCAGCCGCTCGGCCCGCAGCCGTCGCCAACGGGCATAAAACTGAATTGAAGCTGCCATGGCTAAAACCAGGGCAACCAGAAACCAAGTGGCCGCTCCGGTGGGGAATTGCTGCTTGAACACCACCAACATCACGGCAATTACTAGCAGCAGGGTGGGCAATTCGTTAAGGGCCCGTAGTTGGCGGGCACCCCAGAGGCAGGTGCCCCGCTGGAGTTGGCCCATGATTCGATAACAAAAGACGTGATAGGTAAGCAATAGGGCGACAACGGCCAGCTTGGCGTGCATCCAGCCTTGATGCAGCCAGGCCGGTTGCACACTCAGGAGTCCGATCGCCATGGTGACTGCCACAACCATTCCGGGTGTGGTGATGATGTTCGCCAGACGCCGCTCCATCAGTCCGTATTGAGTTTCGAAGGCCTCCCTGAGCGGCGCTTCCAGGGTTTCTGCTTCGCGGTGATAGATGAACAGGCGAACCAAATAAAAAAGCCCTGCGAACCAGACAACCACTCCGACCACATGCAGGGTCTTGAACCAGAGATAAGCTGAAGGGGGCCAGCTGATGGCCAGCAGGGTGGGAGAGAAAGATGCTATCGAAATCAGGGGGGCAGTCGTCACGACCCAGGAAGAAGGTATGCCGAGGCTAAGGGTCCCCGCCTCTTGCCGCCTTCCCCCTAGTGTGCAGACCTAGTGGCTCTCGCGTAAAACCTCCGTGCAGCTTGTGATGCAATCACCATCGTCTAGGGAGCAGGTGGTGATGCATTCGAAATAGACTTCCAATGGATCAAGGTTGCTACTGGCAACTTCGGCTAAGGAAGAAGGGAACTCGGAATTCTGGCCTTCGTTGGAGGGAACGGAGATCCAACTGTTCATGGCATCACCTGGGTGGGATGGTTCAACCGTAGGCTGACTCGTGTGAGAATCCAAACAGAATGAGCAACATTGCTCATGTGTGTGTTTCGAAACACTAAGCATGCCTGGGCTCTCCAGCCCTTAATTATGAGAACAGCGGGCGCAGCATGCCGCAGCAGCCCTGCGGATCCCCGTCTGGAACCGTCTTGAAGACCGCCCTGGCAAGGAAAGGGATTTTCAGTCAGATTCAGGTCATGCCACCGATTGATGACTAAATGACTCGTTCTGCTCTGCCGATGGCGATACGCGGTCTACGCCGTTGGTTTGCCGAAGTTCTGCAGGGTTGGGTCTTGGTCGTCAAACCTGAGGAGCCACCCCTCGCCCCCCTGCCAGCTGCCAGCCAGCCGCCCCCCTCAACCTGGACTGCAGGCAGCCAGACGAACCGCGCCAAGGGCGGTGCAGGCGCACTTGTTGCTGATCAGTCTTACGGAACGGGACTTTCGGGCAGTGATGCTGCTGGGGCAAGTGCCGGCTTCCCCGCCTTGCGGGAGCCTTTGACCATGGAGCAGGCGGTATTGCAAAGGGATATGAGTCTGCTGAAAAGGGAGGCGGCGGATGCCCTGGCGGCGCTTGGAGCGGCCCATGCCATGGTCACCTCCTCGCGACTGGCCCAAATCCAAGGACTTCGCCACCAGGTGCGCGTCGGCCAACTACCCGATCAAGCCCTGATCGCCCTGGTGACCGATTATCAGGGTTGGCAGAACGATCAGGTGCGTCTTTTTGATGCCCTGGCTATGGTTTTAAGGATGCGGGTTCCGGAAGGATCGACCCTTGAGCAGGTTGATCCGGTTCTGAGGGATCAGGCGCGAGCCCACCTTGAAGCCCTTTCGGTGGAATATCAGCGGGGCTTGTTGATGCAGCAATTTGATGGACAAAATGGTGTCGATGACGATGATGAACCCGATGGTAATGATGGCCTTGAAGGCGATGGGCCTAGGAATCCTGATGGCACGGAAGCTGAAGATTGAGACCAAAATAGAGGTATTAGTGATCGAGGTATTGTAGAATTGTATTAAATCTTCTATATTTTATTTCAATTAATTATAGTTGCTTAAACTTTATGGATTAAATACCGTGATACAAGACTCTTCCAGGTGCCCTGTTTCGGTGCTGTAGTCAACCCGGAAGCAGCGCCAGGTGGCAAAGGGTTCAGGCTCTACCTTGAGCAGCGGCCATTCGATACGACGCTTTTTATAGGTAAGACCTACGCAGGTGAGGCTCTGGTCGTCAGCCATGAGGGACCAAAGCAGATGAATTTCACTTCGCTGATAATCACTGCTTTCATCCTCGACAAGAATGTCGGGCAGAAAACCAGGCTGGGCAATGATTCTACTTCTTTTTTCCCAACTTAAATAGCGGCCATCTTCCGTCGGGTAAAACCAACAGGTTTCGTTACTTGCTTCTCTTAGGGGAAACTGATCTAGGCATTCGACGCTTTCAATATCTAGAGATTGGGATGGATAGGCTGCGTTGGGATCAATGATACGACCTTCCACTTTGTAAACGGCTAACCATAGTAGCTTGGGTTCAATATATGGGATAAAGGAATCACACAAAAGCTGATTAGATTTATTTTTGGAAGCGCTAACGCCTTGGTAAAAAGGATTGTGGCCATTAACGTCTGCTTTGCCTTCGATAATTAGATCGTCAAGACTGCCATGCCAATCCTCTTGGGCTGGAAACAAGCGTAGATAGATGCCACTGCCAAGACTTTGACTTTGGGCTTCGACAAGCTGTTGCCAGCTGGCCCCGGGCTGGGGTAAGGCTGATCTTGATACAAGCAGGAAGACGAGACGGCAGGCCATCGGGGTGAACACGGAGAACTAATTCTTAGACGCAGTTGGGATAATCTAGACCGACCTGCATCCGTAAATATTAACAGACTGTTAAGCGTTTTGCGTCTTGCCGATTTTGATCCTGAATCACCAGTAAAGCTACATAAGTAACTTTGCTCTCTGTGAGCATCCAGAATGGCTCAGGTCGATTCGCCTGTGTTGCCCTCTGGCCCCTGTTCCTGTGCTGCCACTCCCTGGGGCCCAAGAGGCCCTTTTGCGCTGCGTCCTGGTTGAAGACCAAACCATGATTGCCCAGTTGCTGGCCGAAAGGCTGGATCGGCTGAAGGGTTTCAAAATCGTTGCCGTCGCCCATACGGCGTCGGCCGGCATCCAGGCATGTGTCGAGCACCGGCCCGATCTGCTGCTGCTGGACCTGAACCTGCCGGATGGCCCAGGCATAAGGGTGGCAGAAGCCTTGCAACTGCTCAATCCGCAAGCTCGCTTGATTGTGATTTCAGCGTTAGCCCATACTTTCCTGTGCCCCGTGCATCTGGCGCCGATGCTGCTTGCCGTCGTTGACAAAAGCAGATCCTGTGACGAACTCATGGAGGAGATCAGCGTGCTGCTGCCAACTGCCAATCCCTCCGCTGTCCAGGCCGAGGCCCTTCTTGCCGAGCGCTTCCAATCGCTGACCCCCCGCCAACGGCAGATCCTGCAAATGATTGGCCAGGGCGCCAGCAGCCGTGATGTGGCTCTCCAGCTTGGTGTCAGCCTGGAGACGGTGAACACCCACCGCCGGCAGATCGCCGCCCGGTTGGGAATTCGTGGTGCCGCCCTGGTCCGTTACGCGGTTCTGCATGCCGATCTTCTCTGATCTAATCGGGATAGCCCTAGGCGGGCTGTTGTTACTGGCCCTACTGGTTGCTGCGGTAGTTCTGCTGGAACGGCGGCAGCGGCTCAAGTGGCAGCGCTTCCAACAGGTCCTCCAAAAGACCCAGGCCGACCTTGCGGCCGCCGAATCCACGCTGAGCCAGTTGCGCGGGCGCCTGAACGAACTGCAACACACCAGCCAACTGGCAGTGAGTGTGGCCCATGAAATCAACCAGCCCCTCAGTGCCCTACGCCTGCTAGCCCAGCAATCCCAGACTCAAGTTGTAGCGGGCCCAGCCAGCCAGGAAGCGGCTCATTCGGGCCTGATGGGCCGCTTTGAACACGAAATCGATCGCCTGGTCTCGATTACCGAAGCCCTGCACTTGTTGCTGCGCAGCCAGGACACCCGCATTGAGAGGGTCAATTTGGTCAGGGTGGTGCAAGCCGTTTTGCTGTATCTAAAGCGACCCCTGAGGCTGGCGGGGGTTCGTCTCAGCAGCGGCGGCCTAGAGCAGCCCCTGCCCATTGATGGCGATCCCCAGCAATTGCAGGCCGCCCTCACCTTGTTGTTGCGGCGGGCACTGGCCTCCCTGGCCGAAGCCCCCCCCTCAAATCGCCTGCTCACCATCCACCTGGCCCCCACTTCAGGCGCTGCCGAACTGGTGATCAGTGACAGCGGCCCGTGGCAAGAGGGGCTCGAAGCCGTGACGCCAGTCTCTGGCAGCGAAGATCTGGGGCTGCATGTGGTGCGGATTACGGTCTCCAACCACGGCGGCAAATTCAGCCTTGGCCGCTCTGCGGAGTTGGGGGGCCGCCAAGTCCGCCTGTTGTTGCCGCGTTAACGCAGGCAGGCCATCGGATGGCGCGGGGACAGATTCAGGGCCCTGGCTACTCCCGGGTGACAGACCGAGCCATCGACCGTATTCAGCCCGGAAAGCAGTTCGGGCCGGTCGATGACGGCTTCGCTGAGTCCCCGGCCAGCCATCACCTGGATGTAGGGCAAGGTGACACTGACCAGGGCTTCGGTGGAGGTGAAGGGGACGGCGCCGGGCATGTTGCCAACGGCATAGTGCTGAACGCCGTGGATGGTCAGCACCGGATCGGTGTGGGTGGTTTCGCGGCTGGTGGCAATGCAACCGCCTTGGTCGATCGCCACATCAACGATCACGGCACCGGCGCCCATGCGCTGCACCAAATCTTCGGACACCAGGGTGGGGGCGCGGCCACCAGGCAGCAGCACGGCACCGATGAGCAGATCGGCATCGGGCACCAGCCGCTCGATCAGGGCGTCATTGCTGACCAGGGTCACCAGGCGCCCGCGGCGATCGGCATCCAGCTGCCGGAGCCGCTGCGGCGAGCGATCGAGCAGGAAGACCTGGGCATCCATGGCCGCAGCAATGCGGGCCGCGTGCCAGCCGACGGTGCCGGCCCCGATCACCACCACATTGGCGGGTCGCACCCCGGTACAGCCCCCAATCAGCAGCCCCCTGCCCCCCTGGGGTTTTTCGAGCAAGCGGGCGCCCACCTGGGCGGCCAGGCGGCCGGCAATTTCACTCATCGGTGCCAGCAGGGGCAGGCTGCCGTCCTCCAGTTGCACCGTCTCGTAGGCCAAGGCGGTGGTGCCGGCCTCCAGAAGAGCGCGCCCCACCTCCGGATAGGCCGCCAGATGCAAGTAGGTGAACAGCACCAGATCGGGCCGTAAAAAGCCAAATTCTTGGGGCTGGGGTTCTTTGACCTTGACGACTAGGTGGGCCCCCCAGGCCTCCTCACAGCTCACCAGCCGCGCCCCGGAGGCGGCGAAGTCAGCGTCGCTGATGCCTGCCCCCAGGCCGGCCCCCTCCTGCACCCGCACCTCCATGCCGAGGGATACGAGCTCGCGAATGCCATCTGGGGTGAGGGCAACTCGCTGTTCATCGCGTTTGATTTCAGCGGGGACCCCAATACTGGCCATGGGTGCCGCCAGCTTTGCTGCTGCCATGGCGCTTGGAATTGATGAACTCTGGCACCACTTTGGCCTTGGCGGTGTGCAATCGCCAAGCGGGAGATCAGCACCGCCTGGCCATCAGGGGTCGATGGGGGTGGGCCGCTAGGGCAACAGGGCAGCAATCGGCATGCGCCAACCGCTGCCGAAGGAGCGGCTGCTGACTTTCAAGCTTGGCGCCGCCTGGCGCCGTTTGAACTCCGCTCGCCGCAGCAGGGACCAAATCCGCTGCACCAAGGCCGCATCGGCCCCTTCGGCCACCAGTTGCTCAGGGCTGATCAGATCTTCCACCAGCCGCTTCAAAATTGGATCGAGCACGGCGTAATCGGGCAGCGAATCACTGTCTTTTTGGTCGGGACGCAACTCGGCGCTGGGGGCTTTGCTGCGAATCGCCGCGCCAATCAATTCTCCCTCGGCCGGCAAACCCAAAGACCTGCGACAGCGGCCGGCGGCGGCTGAATCAAGCCATTCGCAGAGGCTAAATACGGTGGTTTTGTAGAGGTCGCCGATCACGGCTAGGCCGCCATTCATATCGCCGTAGAGGGTGCAATAGCCCACCGCCAGCTCTGATTTGTTGCCGGTGGCCAGCAGCAGACGGCCCTGCTGGTTGGCCAGGGCCATTAGCAACAGGCCCCGCAGGCGCGATTGCAGGTTTTCGGCGGCCAGTCCGGTGGGGGCCCCGCCCAGGGCCGGCTCCAGGGTCTGGTCACAGGCCGCCATCAGGGGCGCAATCGGCAGGGTGCAGGTGCCAAGAGAGAGGCGTTGGGCCAGGGCCTGGGCGTCGTCAATGGAGCCCCGGGAGCTCCAGGGGGAGGGGAGCAGCAGGGCCGCCACCTGGTCGGCGCCAAAGGCAGCGGCGGCCAGCACCGCCACCAGGGCCGAATCGATGCCGCCGCTAAGGCCCAGCACCGCTTTCTGGAAGCCGCATTTGCGGCCGTAGTCCGCCAGGCCCAGCACCAAAACCCTGAAGAGCTGCTCGCGGGGGTCCGGGGGCGGGGCTGCCTGCAGCGGCGGGTCTGGTGCCAGGGCTGGGGCATGGGCCTGCGACCCCACCTGCCAGCAGGCCACGGCTTCGGCGGCGCAGGGCAGCTGCAATTCCACACCGCCGGCGGCGTTAACCACGAAGCTGGCGCCATCAAAGACGAGTTCGTCGTTGCCACCGATCTGGTTGACGTAGACCACCGGCACCGCCAGGCGGGCGGCGGCCCGGGCCGCCAGCCGGCGCCGCACGGCCCCTTTGCCCTGGCCAAAGGGCGAGGCGGAGAGATTGAGCAGCAGGTCGATTTCCGCCGCCCCCAGTTCGGCTACCGGATCGGCACCGGCCAGGCGCTGACCGTGGAGATCGTCCTCCACCCAGAGGTCTTCGCAAATGGTCAGCCCCAGGCGCCAGTGACGGCCACCCCGCTCAAGCGGGAGCACGGCCGCTGCCTGGCCGGGCCGAAAATAGCGGCGCTCATCAAAGACGTCGTAACTGGGCAATAAGCGTTTGCGGCCCACCACCCGCCAGCCGGCTGGTTCGACCAGGGCGACGGCGTTGTAGAGGCTGGGCCAACCCGGCTCCGGGGTGGCTTCGGCGATTCCCACCAAAAGACCGAGGCCGGCGGGCATCGCCGCCGCCAGCCGATCCAATACCTGCGTTTGCATCTCGATTAGGGCCGATTGCAGCAGCAGGTCCCGGGGCGGGTAGCCCCAGAGCGATAACTCGGAGCTGACCACCAGGTCGGCGCCAGCGGCGGCGGCTTGGCTGCAGGCGGCCAGCAGGCGATCGCCATTGCCCTCCAGGTCCCCCACCAGGGCATTGAGCTGGGCCA
>JBILDB010000094.1:0-8127 GCA_044352805.1 Cyanobium sp. | reverse complement strand
ACGCTGCTGCGCACGCTGCCGTCTTGCTGGCGAAAGCCGCCGGCCAGCACCTCGGCGCTGGCGGCCCGCGGCAACGGCTGGCCCAGGGGCAGGGCGCCCTCGGGCAACACCACCACCGGCGCTGACACGCCTTCCGGCCCCGCACTCCCCGCCGACCCGGGGCCGGCAGCGGCTCCGCTAGCCAGCGCTGGCAAGAGCGGCAGGCTGGCCAGGGCATGATCCAGCTGGTTCAGCAGGCGCCGTTGGGAACCCGCTTCAAATTTGTGGCGGGTGGGGATGGCGGGCTGCACCACCATCACGTTTTCGCTCGCCCCATCGCCGCCACGACCTGGGGCTACCGCCAGGGCCCATCCTGGCCCATGGGCCAGCAACAGCAGCGCCAACGGCAGCGCCAGGGCCCGGGGGCGACCCCGCAGCGCTCCCAGTTGCAACGCCCGCCAGAGCCCCCAACCGATCAGCACCTGCAGGGCCGCGATCGCCCCCGCACCGGCCAGCGCCGCCAGCGCCGCCAGGGCCGGATCGCCAGGCAGGGCCGAGGCCCCCAAGCCCAGCCAAAACAACGGCCCCCTGGCCAGCACCACCTCCGCCAGCCCCCAGCCCAGGGCCGCCACCAGGGCGGTGTCCAGGCGAGTGGGATCAAGGGGTCGCACCAGGGCCACCCAGGCGGCCACCAGCAATCCCCCCACCCCACCACAGAAACCCCACACCACCAGACACAGCGGCAGGCTCAGGGGGGCCGGCACCCCGATCCAATCCAAAGGATGCAACCACAGCAGCCAGCGGTGGCTGACCAGGACGGCGGCGGCGCCCCACAGGGAGGCAGCCGCCAGCGCCGTGCCGCGATGCGGAGAACCGGCCACCGCCCAGAGCAAGGCCAGCGCCGGCCACAACAGCCAGGGCCAGCCCACAGGCGGCAGGGCCACCCCAGCCAGGACTCCGCCGGCGATGGCAGCCAGAGCCCAGAAGCGCCGGTGATTTCCCATGGCGCCGCAGCCTAGGCAGCCGCAAGCTGGCTGCAGGCGTCAGCCAAGGCGCCCTTATCCGTTACTTAGGACCCGCTGCCATGGACCAGGGCAATCTGCTGCAAATGCTCGTCTTGCGGGGGCTTGGAACCACCTCCCTGGTCGGCGATCGACTCCGCAATGTCAGTCAGGACTGGGTGCGCAGTGGCCGCCTCGACCCCAACCAGGCCTCTGCCTTGGTGGATGACGTGCTCAAGGCCTTGCGGGGCGAAACTCCCGAGCTCGAACAGCAGGCCGAGCGGCAGTTGGAACGCAACCGGGATCACCTGCTCCAGGACCTGGGCCTGGCCCGCCAGCGGGAGGTGGACGAACTGCGGGGCCGCATCGACCGGCTGGAGCAGGCCCTGCGCCAGCGCCAAGGCTTCAACGAACTGCCGGATTGAGCCGGTCCTAGCCCCCGAGCGGTCGCCCCGGCGGGTCAGAATCCCCTCCGTATGAGCTACGCCGCCATGCGCGACATCCTTATCAGCGTCACCGTTTGCATCGCCTGTTTGCTGACGGCCTTCGTCAGCCAACTGGTCAACCCCACCAGCGTCGTCGCGGCCCCGCCCAGCGAACCCACCGCCACAACGGCCGTGCTTAGCGCCCCGGCCGCCAAGACCAGCGCCCCCAGGGCGCGCGCCGCCGTGGTGGCACCCCTTGAACTCGATCCCGACAACCCCAATCCCACCCTTTTCGCCATGGCCCCTTCCAGCCCCGAGTCCGCCGCCGATAGCGGCATCAACGTGGCCGGAGCGGCTGCCGCCCTGGGCGGTGAAATCACCACCCCAGCCGAACGGGTGACGGCCAGCGGGCTGCGCATCACCGATCTGGTCGTGGGCAGCGGCGCCGAAGCAAAAGCCGGCCAGAAGGTCTCGGTTAACTATCGCGGCACCCTGGAGAACGGCAAGGAATTCGACAGCAGCTACGGCCGGGGCCCCTTCTCTTTTCCCCTCGGCGGCGGTCGCGTCATCCAGGGCTGGGATGAGGGCGTTGCCGGCATGAAGGTGGGCGGCAAGCGCAAACTCGTCATCCCCCCCGACCTGGGTTACGGCTCCCGTGGCGCCGGTGGAGTCATCCCCGCCAACGCCACCTTGATCTTTGAGGTGGAACTGTTGGCGGTCGGCGGCTGAGGCCCCCCGAATCCCCGGGGCTGGAACCTGGAAGGGATCGTTAGGATCGCTACCGCCGGGCCCCGGCTCTGCCCCTCAGCCGGGCCCAGGCCCTGCCCCCCAAACGCAAGCAAAACCCGTCTTCCCCCTTCCATGGCTCACCAGCTGCCCGAACTGCCCTACAGCCTCGATGCGCTCGAGCCCCACATCTCTCGCAACACCCTGGAATTTCACTACGGCAAGCACCACGCTGGCTATGTGACCAACCTCAACAACCTGGTCGCCGGCACCGACCTCGAAGACCAGAGCCTGGAAGCCACCATCCTCGCCGTCGCTGGCGATGCCGGCAAGGCCGGCATCTTCAACAACGCCGCCCAGGTCTGGAACCACAGCTTCTACTGGCAGGGCATCAAACCCAATGGCGGTGGTAAGCCCAGCGGCACCCTGGCGGCCCGCATCGACGCAGACTTCGGCAGTTTTGATGCCTTCAAGGAACAGTTCAAAGCCGCCGGTGCCACTCAGTTCGGCAGTGGCTGGGCCTGGCTGGTGCTCGACAACGGGGTGCTCAAGATCACCAAGACCGCCAATGCCGACCTGCCCCTGGCCCACGGTCAAAAGGCCCTGCTCACCATGGATGTCTGGGAACACGCCTACTACCTGGACTACCAGAACCGCCGTCCCGACTACATGACCACCTTCCTTGACAAGTTGGTCAACTGGGACTTCGTCGCCGCCAACCTGGCCGCCGCCTGAACGCCCCTTTTCCCCCGGCCCCATCGGCTGCCGGGGGGATTCCCGTTGCCAGTGCTGCTCGCCTCACTCAGCGAAGATCCAAGGGCTTGGCGCTCTCCAGCACGGCTTCGGGGGTGATCAGCATGGCGTCTCCATAGGAAAAAAAGCCATAGCCGGCCGCAATCGCCTGCCCGTACAAAGCCAGCAGCCGCTGCCGGCCGATCAGGGCACTCACCAGCAGCAGCAACGAACTGCGCGGCAAATGGAAATTTGTTAATAGTCCCTGCACCACCGCGAAGCGGAAACCGGGTTGGATCACCAACGAGACACGACCCTGGTATGGCCGCAACTGGCCGCCGTTGAGGGCCGCCACCGCCTCCAGGCAACGCACGCTGGTGGTGCCAATCGCAATCACCCGGCCGCCCCGGGCCCGGCAGGCCTCCACTTGGGCCACCAAATCGGGGCTCACCTCCACCCACTCGCTATGTAGCTGCAGTTGGCGTAGATCCTCCCTTTCCAGGGGCCGAAACGTGCCCAGGCCAACGTGCAGGGTGATCGGCGCGATCGTCACTCCCCTCTCGGCCAGGGCCGCCAGGAGAGCATCACTGAGATGGAGGCCGGCCGTTGGAGCCGCCACCGCTCCAGGGCGGGCGGCGTAGCGGGTCTGGTACCGCTGGCTGTCCTCGGCCACAGCACGATGGATATAGGGGGGCAGGGGCACCTCCCCATAGAGATTGAGCAGGCGCTCCAGGTCTGCAGCTTTGCCATAGCCGGCTGGAAAGCGAACGATCCGACCGCCACTGGCCCCATCTACCTCCCGCACCTGCACCTTGAGCGGTGCTCCGGCAGGAGCCGCCGCAAGCGGTCCCTGCAGCTCCAACCACTCCCCAAGCCGCACCCGCTTGGCGGGGCGCAGCAGGCACAACCAATCCGCCGCCCCTGGCTCCGGCTCGGCAGTGCCTTCAGCCCGCCACGGTTCCAGCACCAAAATCTCAATGCTGCCACCACTGGCCCGTTGGGCCCGCAGGCGGGCCTTCATTACCCTGGTGTCGTTGACCACCAGTAGATCGCCCGGCAGCAGTTCCTCGCCCAGATCCCATACCCGCCGATGGCGACTGGCTGGCTCAGGCCCCACCACAAGCATTCGCGCCTGGTGCCGCGGCTCGGCTGGCACCTGGGCAATGGCCGCCTCCGGCAGCTCGTAGTCATAGCTGGAAAGACATTCATCGGCATCGGTCGGTGGATCCACCAAATCGGGCCGGGAGTTGTCGGTCGCTGGATCCGGGACCTGGTTCGGCTCAGAGGGCAAGGGTTTCGGGTCGATCTTCGATCAGGGAGGCGAGATCCTTGAGGAAAGCGGCCGCATCGGCTCCGTAAATGACCCGGTGATCACAGGTGAGATTTACCTGCATCTGCCGCCGCACCGCAATCGAGCCATCCTTGAGCGCCACCACCACGGGCCGGGAGGCCGCCACAGCCAAAATGGCGCCGGTGCCGGGCGGCAGAATCGCATCAAAGCGATCAACTCCGAACATGCCCAGGTTCGAGAGCGTGAACGTGCCCGTGCTGTATTCCTCCGGCTTGAGTTGCTTGGAGCGGGACCGTTTGACCAAATCGGCCCATTGGCGCGAAAGGCTGTAGAGATCGCTCTGGTCGGCGTTGGCCAGCACTGGCGTAATCAAGCCGCCGTCCTCCATGGCCACGGCCACCGCCACGTTGACTGCGCTTGGGTAAGCCATGCCGGCTTCGCTCGTCGCCGCATTCACCTGGGGATGGCGGGCCAGGGTGAGCGCCACGGCCTTGGCCAGCAGCGCCGTCATCGTCACTCCCTTCGGCTTCACCAGTTGATAAAAAGCATCCAGCTTGTCGGTGCTGATGGTGTAACCCACCCGGAAGCTGGGCACCGCCAGGCTGGCCACCATGTTGCGGTTGACCGCCTGCTGCAAGGTGTTGAAAGCCACGGTCTCGCCGGGGCGACCAAAAGCCTGGCCCGCTGGTGCCGGCGCCGGCGCTGCCGCCGCCAGGGGCACAGCGGCAGGGGTTGGGGTTAAGCCACTGGCGGCCGGGGCGGTGCCTTCGGCCACCCGGGGCACACTCACCGGCTGGCCAGCGGCCTGCTGCACATCTTCGGCCTGGATGCGGCCATGGGGGCCACTGCCCCGCAGGCTCTCCAGGGCCACTCCCAGTTGACTGGCCAGCTTGCGGGCCCGGGGGGTGGCCACCAGGCGGCCATTCGAGGCAACGGCTGCAGCAACCGGAGCTGCCGCGGCAGCGGGAACAGGAACAGGCGCCAAAGATGGCGGCGGTGCAGCCACCGGGGTTGGGGCTGGTGCGGCTACCACCGGGGCAGGCTTCGCAGGCGTCGCAGGCGCAACTGGTGCTGCGGATGCACTTGCGGCAGCGGCACCAGGGGCAGGTGCCTGGGCCTGGGCCGCCCCAATCTCGGCTTCACTCTCGACGATCAGGCCAATCGTTTCGCCAACGGGGGCCGTGCCACCTGCCTGCACCAGGACGGCAGCCAGGAATCCCTCCTGGAACGCCTCCACGTCCATGTCGGCTTTGTCGGACTCGACCACAAGCACGGATTCGCCCCGGTTGACCCGATCACCGGGTTGCTTGAGCCACTCGACAATCTTGCCCTCCGTCATCGTGGAGCTGAGGGCGGGCATGAAGATGTCGTGGGTGGCCACAGGCAGGCTGCCGCTGGTAACGGGCCGGATCCTAACCAGCCCCCTCCATCGCCTCGATCACGCCATCGCGAACGACAACAGCCGCCTGGAGTTTCTCCACCAGGTTGTCGCCCACCCCGACCTGGCAAAAGCTCTCCAGCTGGCCCTGGTCCACAATTTCTTCCATTGCCAGCTCTCGCACCTGACGTTGTTGATCCAGCACCTGGCGCTTTTGTTCTTCAAGCTCGGCCCGCTTGGCGGCCACCTGCTGCTGCAGGGAACCCACTTGTTCTTGTACGCGGGGATCGAGGGGATTGATGCTTTGGCGACGGATTTCGTCCACCAGCCGCTGACCCTCCTGCTCCAGCTGGGCTAACTGCTGGTCAAAGCTGCTGATGGCATTGCTGAGTTCCCGCTCGGCATCCTCTTTCCAGCGGGGTGTGACCACAGCCCGGACCGTGATCTGGCGCTTGATCATGAAGGTCGTGCCGTCGGCCATGTTTCTGAAAAGTCAGAGCTAAGGCTCTCAGCCCATGGTGCTGCGGTCAACCGGGAGGACCGAACCCCAGGCCCATCAAATCGGTCGCCAGCGGTGCCCCGCTAGGCGTATTGAAACGGCGATTCAGCCGTAAAGCGCCTCAATCGCCGCCGCGTCCCGCTGGGCAATCCGATCCCGCCGTTGCTTGAGGGTCTGGGTCAGCAGACCGTTCTCAATCGTGAAGGGCGCCACAACGGCCACACCCGCAAGCCGTTCATCGGGTCGGGACCCCGCTCGGGCAGCCAGAACCCGGTTGAAATCGCGACTCAAAGCCTTGAGCAGCGCCGGATCGGCCGCCAGCGAACCGGCCTCCCCAACCTGCCCCCCCCCGGGAACAGGTAAACCCTGAGCCGACGCCCAGGCGGCGAGGACCTCGGCCTTGGGCACCAACAGCAAGCCCAGCTGGCGGCGATCCTGGCCAACCACCATCACCTGCTCGACCATGGGTAAGGCGGCCAAGGCATCCTCCAGGGGGCCGGGTTCAATGTTCTCGCCACTACTCAACACAATCGTGTCCTTGGCCCTGCCGGTAAGCACCAGGGTGCCATCGGCTAGCAACAGTCCCAGATCGCCGGTGTCAAACCAGCCCTCGCCATCAAGCACCTTGGCGGTGGCCTCCGGTTTGCCCCAGTAGCCCTCCATTACCTGGGGGCCCCGGGCCAGCACCAGCCCCCGCTCGCCGATGGCCAGGGTCCGGCGGCTTTCCGGATCCACGATCCGCAGGGACGTCTCCGCCAGGGGCTGGCCCGCACTGCCGCGTCGATTGGCCCACTGGCGCCGACAGGTGAGCACCGGGCTGGTTTCGGTGAGGCCGTAGCCCACCAGCAATTCGATGCCCACCGCCTCAAAAAAGCCATCCACGTAGGGAGCCAGGGCGCCACCACCGCTGATGGCGGTTCGCAACCGACCCCCCACCAGTTGCTGACGTAGTCGGGGCCACAGCTGGCCCGCCGCCAGGGCTTCGGCTGGCCAGCGGGCCAGGCTTTCAACCTGGGCCCGCAGGCGTGTTGCAGGTGCTTCGGGGGCCAGGGTCAGATCACGGGCGGTGCGGCGGGCGGTATGGAAGGCCCTGCTGTTGGCGAGGGCGGTCCGCAACAGGCGCTGGCGGCCTGGGGGCATGGCCGCCAGGGCATCTTCGAAGCCCGAGAGGATGGCCTCCCAGAGGCGGGGCACACTGACCATGTAGTGGGGACGAACCCGCTGCAGGTCATTCTTGAAATGGCGCAGGGTTGTGTAGGTCTGGCGGCAGCCGCAGGAGAGCAGGAAATATTCGACACTGCGCTCATAGGCATGCCAGATCGGCAGCACACTCAAGACTTCGTCACCCGGCTTGGGGTCGACCAACGCCCCCAGGCTGCGTACTTGATGCAGCAAGTTGCCATGGCTGAGGGGCACCCCTTTCGGTTCGCCGGTGGTGCCCGAGGTGTAAAGCACGGTGGCCAATCGCCCTTCGCCGCCGCTGGGCGCCGCCGGCAGCGTTGCGGCGGCGCCCTGGGCCATAAAGCTCGCCCAGCTAAGGCACGGCAAGTTGGCTGGACCGGGGGCGGCGGGGGCTTCCCCCTCCAGCAGCACCACGAACCGCAGGCGCTGGCAGGCCTCGCCGTCCAGCCCAAGCCGGGCCAGCAGGGCCGCCGATTCGACCACCAGGCCCACCGAGCCCGAATCGGCCAAGATGTACCGCAATTCTTCGACAGGGGCGCTGCTGCCGCGTACCGCGTCAGCAGCGCCGCAGCGCATCAGCCCCTGGTCCGCCACCAACCACCGGGGGCCGTTTTCAGCGAACAGTGCCACCACCTCACCACCGCCCAACCCCAGGGCCGCAAAGCCGGCGGCGGCCTGGTCGATGCGTTGGCGCAGGGCGCTGAAGCTGACGGTTTGCTTGTCCTCGGTGTCATGGGGGGCCACCAGGGCTACGGCATCGCCGTATTGGCGCTCCAGTTCGGGCCAGAGCTGGTCGAGCCCTTGCAGGGCGCTCCAGTCATGGCGGCGGGCCTGGGCCTGCCTATCTAGCTCCGGATTCGACCAGTGGATCTCGGCGGGCAACGCCATCAGCAAGCGGCGACTTGCCCAATGGT
>JBILDB010000093.1:0-8132 GCA_044352805.1 Cyanobium sp. | reverse complement strand
AGCAACTTTCTGCCTAATCCGGCCAATCAGGTGCCGCGGGTGCCCTATTCGCTTTTCATTGACCAGGTGAATGACAATAATGTAAAGCGCGCTTATATTACTACTGATCAAATTCGTTACGAACTCAATAAAGCTCCAGCCGAAGGTGCTCCCGTCCTGCTGGCGACCACGCCGATCTTCGACATGGAGCTGCCCCAGCGGCTCGAACAGCATGGTGTTGAGTTCGCGGCGGCACCGCCGGTCAAGCCCAATCTCTTCACCACCCTGCTTAGTTGGGTGGTGCCACCTCTGATTTTCATTCTTGTTCTGCAGTTCTTTGCCCGTCGCAGTGGTATGGGTGGCGCCCAGGGGGCGTTGAGTTTTACCAAGAGTAAGGCCAAGGTTTATGTGCCCGATGAAGAATCCCGAGTGACTTTTGCCGATGTGGCAGGTGTAGATGAAGCCAAGGCCGAACTCAATGAAATCGTAGATTTCCTGAAGACGCCGGAGCGCTATGTCGCCATTGGTGCCCGTATTCCTAAGGGAGTTTTGTTGGTGGGGCCTCCTGGTACGGGCAAAACCCTGCTTTCCAAGGCAGTTGCCGGTGAAGCCGGGGTGCCATTCTTTATTATTTCTGGCTCTGAATTCGTCGAGTTGTTTGTTGGAGCCGGTGCGGCGCGGGTGCGTGACCTCTTCGAAGAAGCTAAAAAGAAAGCACCTTGTATCATTTTTATTGATGAACTTGATGCCATCGGTAAGAGCCGTTCTGGCTCGATGGGCGTTGTAGGTGGCAATGACGAGCGTGAACAGACCCTCAACCAGTTGCTCACCGAGATGGATGGCTTTGCCTCCAAGGACAAACCGGTAATTGTTTTAGCTGCCACTAACCAACCTGAGACCCTTGATGCCGCCCTCTTGCGCCCGGGCCGTTTTGATCGCCAGGTACTGGTGGATCGTCCCGATCTCTCGGGCCGGCGCACTATTCTTGATATCTATGCCAAAAAGGTGAAACTGGCCGAAGGGGTTGATCTAGACAAGATTGCCCAGGCCACCAGCGGCTTTGCCGGCGCCGACCTGGCCAATCTTGTCAACGAGGCGGCCCTGTTGGCGGCCCGAGTTAAGCGCACCAGCGTCGAACAGGGGGATCTCAACGAGGCGATTGAGCGGGTCGTGGCTGGCCTTGAAAAACGCAGCCGAGTGCTGCAGCCCGAGGAGAAAAAAGTGGTGGCTTTCCACGAAGTTGGCCACGCCATCGTTGGTCATCTGATGCCTGGGGGCAGCAAGGTAGCCAAGATTTCAATCGTGCCAAGGGGTATGAGTGCCCTGGGTTACACATTGCAGCTACCTACCGAAGAGCGCTTCCTCAACTCCAAGGAAGATCTCGAAGGCCAGATCGCCACCTTGCTGGGGGGCCGCAGCGCCGAAGAGCTGGTGTTCGGAGAAGTCACCACTGGCGCCGCCAATGATCTTCAGCGGGCAACCGACATAGCCGAGCAGATGGTGGGCACTTACGGCATGAGCGAAACCCTGGGCCCCCTGGCCTATGACAAGCAGGGGGGCAATCGTTTTCTCGGCGCTGGCAATAACCCCAGGCGTTCCGTCAGTGATGCGACCGCCCAGGCGATTGACAAGGAGGTGCGGGGACTGGTGGACCGCGCCCATGGCCGGGCATTGAGCATCCTGCGCCAAAACAGACCACTACTGGAAAGCATCAGCGAGAAGATCTTGGCCCAGGAGGTGATTGAAGGCGACGAACTCAAGGGGCTCCTGGCCAGCAGTGTCATGCCCTCTGCCGATGCGGTGCAGGCCGAACAGGTTCTGGTGGCCACAACCCCTTGAGGGCCATAGGCCCGGATGGGTTGCCTGAAGACTCCTCCAGGTGTAAGGCCCAAAGTTGGCGGCGCCGACAGCGACTACCCACCCCCAGCAGCACACTACAGTTGCTTGATGTCCAGAGCTGTGATCGGTTGCTTGATTAGAGGCGGTTTAGTCAGCGTAATCTCGATCACCTGATGGCACACACGTTCTGGATCCTCTCGGATCCCCGTTCCGCAGCAAGGTGACTCAATTGCGGCACGTTTTGCCGTAGTGCTGCACCACTCCATCGACTCGATCGTTTGGCTGCAATTTCGTTCCTGACTAGGGGTTTGCCCACTGGTCATAGCGCCTACGGCTACTGCCTCTTTTGCGCCTCGCAGGCGGCTGGAACCTGGGGCCGTTAGCGTAGGGCGCTTTGGATGGATTGCGAGAGCTGCGTTCGATCTGCTGCTGCGGTTTGGCCAGCACCCTGGCGCAAAGGCGGTAAATTATTCGAGTTTGTTGCATGATCTCCTCTTTCGCAGCTTGACACTAGTGGTATAAAAGATAGAGAAATCCAGCCCCCATGCCTACCTGTGTGTGTTTGATGACTCCGTCTCTGAAATTTCAGCCAACTGGGTGCTTCTTTTGCAATTTATATTCTGAGATTCAAGTATGAATCATACCGCATTTTAGATTTGTGAATCAGATCAGCGATTGTGATGAAGCATTCTTGACTCTCGATAAGATGCTTCTGTGAAGATCGCCATGATGGGCTTAAGGTGTTAGATTTTCTATCGAATTTATCTTATCTTAGACATCAGACCACCTTTGATCCAACCTTGATCCAACCTTGATCCAGCTAATGAATCTCAGCTTCAATCGATTTAGCCCCCGACTCCCTTTTGAATCGGGAGCGGTGCTGACAGCCCTGCCCTTACTAATAATTGCCTCTATCTTTGTTTGGCTTGGATATATAGAGTGGCCGGGAATGCATTGGGATGCAAACTTTTTTGCTCCTCCGGTCGTAAATGTAGCCAATGGGCGGGGGTGGCATTTTGGAGGTTACGCACCATTTTATTTCTTGAAGCTAGGAGACGCTTATACATTTCATGGCTTTTTACACATCATACTTTATGGAGTAATCCTAAAAGCTGGCACATGGCAACGTTTGTCACTTTTGATGGGATTTGTAAATGCAGTAACTTATATCGCCTATTTCTGCTTATATACACAGGTATTACATCGCAGTATGATTTATAACCAGATTCTGCCGTTCATATTGGCATTTGTGCCAGGTACATTGGCTCTTGGACTGCAAGGAAGGCCAGAACAATTGCTGCTTCTTATATTCTTTGTTCCCGCGATGCTCTGGTCGCTTTCATTAAGTGGTCTGCGATGGCTGCTTCCCTCAGCCATTGTTGCAGGGTTGGCACCTTTGGCTTCGCCATTGCCGGGAACCATATTTTGTCTAGGCATATTGCTTTTTTATGTCTATTCAAAAAGTCGAAGCCCACGAAGACTTTTGCTCCATTTACTGCTTGCTTCGATTTTTCTTTTTCTGACGGCATTCATTACCACAAGGATGTTTACGCCCTTTGACTTGATCCCATGGTTTAATGAAACAAGAAACACTGGAGGAAGTGCTTTTCTAGGGTATAAATATATTTTTGGTATTTCTCAATATAAGTGGGGTTTTTCGCTTGTTTCACCACTTTGGAACTTAGCATTTCTTTTTTCTTCGTCATTAGTTTTTTTGTTTCTCATGCGTAGCAAAAAATATTTAGTTATAAGTTTGCTAGCATTATTAATATACATATTTTCAGCACGACTACTTGATTATGGATATTCAGTATTTCTGCCGTTGTCCTTGCTGATTTATCTAGATAGAAAATCCTTTCTGATGTTACGACTGCCTAGTTGGCTTTCGTTTCCCAGGATTTTGATTTTAGTTGCGGCATGGGCCAGTTTGTACTTGTTCGTATTCTTATCGTATGCAGCACTGGCATCTGGAATTGGTTTTAAACCGTATCTAGCTTCATCTGCTAGAAGTGAACTAGGTCGTCAATTGCGTTTTGCTGGTTATAAGAGTAACAATTCCCTTGTTGTTTATAATAGTACTAAGCCGAGTTGGTCTGCAGTGACAGACGGAAGTACTGGCTATGCTGTTTTTGATTCTATTTATGGTATGATTGCCAACAATTCTGCAAGTCTGGACTTATATGAAAGAAGCACTGGAAGGAATCTAGAGTTTTACATCTTACCTCAAATCTACCCTTTTTATCGCAAGGATCTTTCAAGTAAAATTGTATTCAATAAATATAAACTTCAATTGATTTACGATAATTGGTCTGATTCAAGTACTCCGCTTGAACGATTCTTGTTGCCCTATGGAATTTCGCAAGATTTTCGATTTGCCCTTTACAAGCGAGTAGTTACCTGAAAGTGATATTGACTCCTTGAATACAATGCGCCATTTGGTGCCAATTTTGCTTAATCACCACGGAATCTTTATGGGTTTAGTTTTCCTGCTATGTGCTGGTGAGTCCCACGCAGAAAAAGTTCGCCCATAGCAAGGCCAATGTTTGTGCTTATGGTGAGAAGAGGAGAGACGCTTAGCGCTTTGCCGGCATTGTTGTCGTCGATGGCGTACACGAAGCCGCAGCAAGAGAAATCAACAAGCTTGACTTACACAAGGTGCTCATCGGTCGGACATATCTGGTTCGCCTCTAAGAGAATTCTGTGGCGGCAATCCCGGCTGGGCAAAGCACCCAGACAACCAGTGCATTTGCTTGGAACTCTGGCTGAGCATTGCTGCCGTTAGTTGCTGTGGGAATGTGGAGTGGGATCGGCCACCACAGTGCTAGGCGGAATTGCGCTCAGGATATGGCCTGATGAACAACGATTAGGACCCTATAACTCGCCTTAACTTGGAGATCGCTCTGCGCCCCAAGCTCCTTAAGCCTGAAGGGCCGGAAGATGCGATCGGGTAAATGTGATCTTCCGGTGTGGCACTGAGCAACGTGGCGCACATGCTGAATGATGAAAAAGCTGGATAAATAATATAGTCACATCGCGACAATATCAACAAATCCAGCAAGGCATCGCGGGTCTTTTCGAAAGCCGTCGGCCCGAATTCCGAAAGATGAATCGCTTCTCCTGCCAGCGGCATCTGCTTTTCCCTCACGATCACATTGCAGAATTGTTGCTGGATCTGTGCTTGCCTGTGTTGATTGTCCGTACATAGGAAGAAGCACTGAGATCCTGTCTTGGTTGAGATTTCTGAAGCTTTTGCAGTTAACAACGTAACCGGCAGGGACTTGCCACCTGCTGTTGCCTCATTGGTCTCTCTCACATGAATTCCAATCACAGGTTTTTTGAGTCTTGTAGCTACATAATGATCCACTTCGGCCTTGATTGCAGCAGCGGGGCTGAGATGTCGTTGTGCCAATGCCCTGGCAGTTGCCAGGGCTTGTGGGGCTGCAAAATAGCTATCAAAATCCCACATAACTAGTACAAGTTCAGTATAATCTAGACGCTCCTGATCAAAAGAAAAAGTTGCTCGTACCTCATTGCGGTCCCATGCTGTATACCCCTGCCTAGTCCATAGAGTTTTCAAAGACTGGTGAAGATTGTTCTTCCAGATCAAAGGGAAGATGTCCTCACTATCGACATAGGCCTTTAGATCGCTGACTGTCGGTAAGCCAAGGATCCTGAAAAAATCAGGAAACATATTCATCCCTTCGGGTCCGAACATGCCGTCAGACCAGTCCACATAGATGCTTCGACCTGAGCGACGTGCGTAGTCAATGCCGGCAATCAGAGAACGGATGTTGTCACCAATACCACCCCCCCCAGAGCTTTTGATCACAAGTAGTGGAGCTAGTTCGGTCATTTTTTGATGTTAATTATGAAGGTTAAGTGTTCGAGTGAGACGGTTGGCGAGCTTAATCAGTCAATCAATTTGCATTTAGCTGATCCTAACGACAGCATCCTACTTACTCCTGCCGAAGTTCCGCAATCGCCGCGCTTACCGAGCAGCCCGCTCCGGTGGCTCCGCATTGCTGTGCCTTTCATTTCTACTCACCTTGGCTGTGTTTACGTCGGCCTCCTCAATCTCGAAACCAGCGCAGCTGCCAAGGTCCGGAAGGTCGGCCAACTCAAGTGGCTGCTTCTGGTCCTGCCACTGCCACTGTGGTGCGAGCTGCAGTTGGGCATGGTTCAAGAACCCATCCGACTGCTCCGGCCCTACAGGCAAAGGGTGATTGGTTTCCTTTCTAGCATTGCATTCACGTCCCCTTCAGCTGACGCAGGGCATTAGATTCAGCATCACCGGCTTCCATAAGGCCCCATGCCAGGGCCCTATCAACGGCTTGGTTGACCAGGCTGATCCAAACCAGTCGACCAGTTGTCCAACGGCGTTGGCGTTGGGGTTGGGGTTGGCTTTGTCGATGCCGTTTGTGGCAGTCTTTATGGTCAAATTGTTCGGCGTAAGGCAATTGAGCAGGTTTTCTGCGGGGTGCCGCCAGACCCGGGCTCTGGTGATACTTGCTGTTCACTGTGATCCAATCTTGCGGCGTTTTGCGACGGCAGGTTGAGCCCGATTCTGCATAGATGTTTGGATCGTAATCTATCTCGGCCGCCGCAGTACTCGGGCCCCAGTTTTTGGCAAGTAACAATTATGCAGACCATCATCTAATCCTACTTATAGGGCCATCAGCAGAATCGCTTTCCTTAAGTCCAAACATGTTGTTTTCTCTCGGCAGCATATCGTCGTCGCTGTTTACGATCAAGCCACCCTCAAAGCGACAGTAGCGATTTTACCGCCACCGCCGAAAGCCGGCCAGACCTGGCTTAGGGCATGGGCGTGGTCCTGGCCATTTGCAATTCATGCTGGCCCTGGCTGTTCTATTGGGCTTTGGATCAACCCACTACTATAGAGATAACTTGTGTTCTTAATGGGCCTCAGTAGCACTGCAAAACGACTGGATTCCATCCGTGAAAAAATTTAACTCAGCAATCGCCAGCTCCACGGCTCCTCTGTTGCCACCTGGCGTCGTTCAGAGTCAAGGTTGCGCAACTACTTTACTGCCATATCCCGAGTGATTGAGCTGTTGGACGTTGTCAGCGGTTTGCATCTGTGGGATCTCGGCTGCGGTGATGTCAACCTGAATTAAGCCTTCTTCGATCCCTTGTGTACCATTTCACTCTACCTAATGTTTAAGTTTCACGCATTACCTCTAGCCCCTAAGGGTTCAAATCCTGGCGCCCCGCCCATCTAGCTACCAGCAATTATTGAATCTTTACTCCTGAGGCCAGCCTGGTCGATCTTGATCCAACCAAGCTGAGGACATGGTGACAGCCGCCGACTTTCCCCGCTGCGACACCAATTGCAGCATGGTCGGTCTGGCCTGCATTAAGAAAGGCGCCACTGGGGGCGGCTCCAGGCTGGTGTCTGTGGTACTTGTCCATGACCTGTTAGCCAAAAGCCACCTGCTGTGCGGCTGAGCCTCAAGCGCTCTTTCTATCTGCGCTTGCTGAAACCTGGATCCCGCAAAGACCTTGCCGGGATCCAGGCCAACAGTTTTCACAATGAATTTGTACGAATCCTGCCCCCCCTTGACCGCGGGGCCATGGATCTCCGATAAGGGTTCTTTGTTGGAGCGGCCATGGCCTGCCTCGACGTCGCCCTTGCTGGCCTCGCCGGCGCTGATTTTCTCTCTTCCAGCGATCTGGACCAAGTCCAGGCGGAGGCCCTGCTCACTTTGGCCGCCCAGCTCAAGGCAGGTAGCCAGCGCTTCGATTTGACGGGTCGTGTTCTGGGCTTGATCTTCTCCAAGGCGTCCACCCGCACCCGCGTCAGCTTCACGGTGGCCATGGCCCGCCTTGGCGGCCAGACCATTGACCTGCTGCCGCTTGTCACCCAGGTGGGTCGGGGCGAACCGATCGCCGATACGGCCCGGGTGCTGAGTCGCTACTGCGATGCCTTGGCGATCCGTACCTTCGCCCAGGCTGATCTGGCCGACTACGCCCATTGGGCCTCGATCCCGGTGATCAATGCCCTCACCGATGAGGAGCACCCCTGCCAGGCCCTCGCCGACTTCCTCACCCTGCGGGAGGCTTTCGGGCACCTGGAGGGCCTGACCCTGGCCTATGTGGGTGATGGCAACAACGTGGCCCATTCGCTCATGCTCACCGGTGCCTTGCTGGGGGTAAACGTGCGCATCGGTACGCCCGAGGGGTTTGCCCCTGATCCGGCCGTGCTGGAGCGGGCCGCTGCCCTGGCTGGCGGCCGCGCCGAAATCAGCGTTGTCCATGACCCCGTCGCTGCCGTTCGCGGCGCCCATGCCCTCTAC
>JBILDB010000092.1:0-8176 GCA_044352805.1 Cyanobium sp. | reverse complement strand
CGGCTTTGTTCGAGTCCCGCCTGGGGCACCCTCTCCAGATTGAGGAAGCCAACCACATTGGCGAAAAGGGATCCCTGGGGATATATGCGCTGGGGATAGGCCTGGAGGTCGAGGCCGCTGATGCCCAGGGCCCGAACCCGTTGGGCGGTTTCCGGATCTAGGCCGGTGGCCAGCTTGACACCGCTGCGCCTGTCCCCAAAGCGTTCGAGCAGGTCCTGCTCGGGCAGGGCCAGGACCTGGGCCAGGCGGGCGGCCACATCGGCCACGGGACGCACCCCCTGGGGCGGATCGCCCGGGAAATTGAAATAGCGCGG
Source organism: Cyanobium sp. (assembly GCA_044352805.1). GTDB lineage: Bacteria > Cyanobacteriota > Cyanobacteriia > PCC-6307 > Cyanobiaceae > Cyanobium. The sequence goes on along the minus strand of JBILDB010000092.1, from coordinate 7,862 downwards.
ATGGGCCCAGAGCACGAAACGCTCTTCATCAAGGGCCACCAAACGTCCGGTGCGATCGACGATCGTGCGGCGGATCCCGATCGGTTTGGTTGTGTGGGTTTGGATCTCCCTGGCTTTGGCCCGCAGCCGATGGCCATCTATCAATTGCAACCAGGCCAGACGGAAACCCAGCCCTGCCAAAGCAGAAACCAGGAGCAGAAAAACCAGGATTAACCGGCGACTGGTTTGGGGTGGCTGGGCCCGGACGCGGGGATGGCGGGACCTGGGTGCGGATCCGCGCGGGCTGGGGCTGCGCAGCTCCGAACGACCCGCCCCCCCGGGGGGATGGCGCCGGGTGGTGGAACGTGCCATCAGTAACCTGCGGGCACGGGACCCATCCTCAGGCGAGCCAGGAGGCCCGGCCTCAGGACTGCGGAGTCTCCAGGGGCCGCCAAATGAATCAGCTTTTCACTACTGGTGGGCACCAAAAGCCCCGGGCGACCAGCGACGCCCAAGTGGTGCTGCTCAAGGACGGCCGCGGATTGCTGCAGGCGGTGCTCCAGGGATTTGGAGGCTTCGAGTCGTTGAAAGCTAGTGGCCCACTGGTTCTGCCAGTAGACGGTCAACCCACCTAGGGCCAACGTCGACAGGCCCAGTCCAAGCAGGGCACCGGAAGTGACCCGGTGCAGATCCGCCAGGAGGGGCGACTGCCGCTGCACCGGCCTGGCGGTCAGGGATTCACGCAAAATCGCCGACGCCTTGCGCAGGGGTTTGGCGGCGCTTGGGTCGCCGCCAGACCCCTGCTTCCTCGCTCGGCGGCCGCCGTTGCGCCGGGGGGGCTGGGGTTGAGACAGGGTGGCAACCACGGACAGTCCACCGAAGCATTGATGTGCAAGTGAACCACCCAGGGCCCCCTGGGGCAAGCCGCCGTCAGCCAGCCAGGGAAATCAGGTTGATGAAAGTCAGGGCATTCCAGAAAGCATGCATGAAGACACCAGGGGCCAGGCGCCCCGTGCGCCAACGCAGCAAGCCAAGGCCAACGCCCAGCACAAACAGGGGGACCAGCTCCCCCAGGCTGAGGTGGGCCAGGGCGAAGACCGCCGCACTGGCCAACACCGCCCCGAGCCCGCCCAGCCGCTGCGCCAACACCGGCAACAGCACCCCCCTGAACAGGGTTTCCTCAAAAAGGGGAGCAAGAACCGTGGCGGTGAAGCCCAGGCAGAGCAAAGCGACCCGGTCGCCGCTGTGGAAAACCAATTCCAACAATGGATTGCTGCCCCCCGGTTCACTCCACACCAAACTGAGTAGCCAGCTGGCCAAGGCCACCAGCGGCATGACCATCAACAGGGCGCCGATGGCTTCAGTCAGGGCCTTGGACAGGGGCCGCCAACGCCATTGCAACCAGCCACCATCAGGGGCCTGCCGCCCCCGCAGCAACAGGTGCAGGATCAGCAGGGGCGCCAGCATCAACACCAGGTACTGGATCAGCACCTGCAGGCCCTGGGTCCGGGCGGGCGCCAGGGTTATCTTCTGCAACAGCGCCTGAATGGGGCCTTGCAGCAGGGCCGGCAGCAGCACCTCCCCCACAAGCACGAACCCCCCCGCAATCAACAAGGTGACATCCACGGCGGAAAGCAACGGACCCTGGAGCGGGGGCGCCGGCGCCAGTTGACCGCGGTAGAAGCGCCAGAGCTGGCGCAGTAGCAAAAGCCCTCCAACGATCATCAAGACCACGGGCAGCACGCTGATGCCCAGGTACTGGATCTGCAGATGGCGGCGTTGGCGCTGGGCAGGGCAGCCGCTGGCAGGCCCCCCGAGCCTCTCACAGGTCAGCTGCTCCAGCATCGGCTCCTGGCCCCAAGGGGCCAGCAACTGGGCGCGCTCGCCGGCCGCCACGGGCTGGCCCCGCAGTAGGGCCTTGAGCAGGGGCTGGCGGGCCCCATCCACCTGGTTCAGCAACCCGGTGACCGAGGCGGTAAGGGCTCGCGTCGGGTCCGTTGCCGTCGCTGAATCCAGCAGGGCCATCTCCAGGCTTTGCACGGCACTGGCGCCCTGGCCCGAGACCTTGATCTGGCGATCCAGCTCCTGGCTCAAGGCCCCCCGGGGATCGTCGCCCACCAGCACGGCCCGCCAAGGGGCCGGCAGCCCCTCCGCCGCCAGGGCAGCCACCTCCAACTGGCGCACACCGAGGGCATCCAGCACCGAAGGTCGCTCCAGGCTGCCCAGCAATCCCTGGGTCCACAGCACCAGGCTGAGGGCCAGGGCCAGCAGGGCCAGCAGCCGTTTCCAGTAGGGACTTGCCAGGGGGACGCCTGCATCTGGAAGCGGCATAGGTGGGGGACCAGACAACCGCTGGGCCTCGGGAAACAAGCCAGAGGATTGTCTCGCGCCGGCTGGAGGCGAGGGCCAGGCTGGGGCCCCTCCCATACGATGGCGCCACTCCCCCAAGTGGCCGTGTCCCTTCGTCTCGTGCTGGTTCGCCATGGACTCAGCAGCTTCAACCTGGAGGACCGCATCCAGGGCCGGGACGACCTTTCCAGCCTCACGGACACCGGGCGCGAGCAGGCCCGCTCCTGCGGCCTCAACCTGCAGGAGGTCTTATTCACCACGGCCCTGTCTTCCCCCCTCAGCCGCGCCCGCCACACCGCCGAAGAGCTGCTGGCAGCCCAGGGCCATGGCATCTGCCACGACCTGGACGATGACCTGCTGGAGATCGACCTGGAGCCCTGGAAAGGCTGGACCCTCAGCGAACTCGTCCAGCGGGCACCAGAACTAGAAGCAATCTGGCGCCATCGCCCCGCCGATCTGGAGCTCGAACGGGCCAATGGCCAGCGTTATCGGCCCCTGCCCGAGTTGATGGACCAGGCCGCCCGCTTCGTCGATCGCCTGATCGGCCAGCACGGCGATGCCCTCAACGCCCCCGGCGTCACTGACAGTGTGCTGGTAGTAGGTCATAACGCCATTCTGCGGGTCTTGGTGCTGCAGCTACTCGGCATGGGTTTGGAGGGCTTTCGGCGGATTCGGCTGGACAATGCCTCAATTTCAGTCTTAAACCTGAGCCGGCGGGCCGACGGCAGTCTGGAGGTCCAGATCGAGTCCCTCAACGGCACCTCCCACCTCGACGCCCCCCTGCCCCGCCGCACCGCCGGTCCCCGGCTCCTGCTGGTGCGCCACGGCGAAACAGACTGGAACCGCCAGGGGCGCTTCCAGGGCCAGATCGACATCCCCCTCAACAGTCGGGGGTTGGAACAGGCCCAGGCGGCGGCTGAGTTTCTGGCCCCAATACCGATTCAGCGGGCTTACACCAGCACCATGGCCCGACCCCGCCAAACTGCCGAGGCCATCCTGGCCTGCCATCCCCACGTGCCCTTGGTAAGCACCCAGGGTCTGCGCGAGATTGGCCACGGCCACTGGGAGGGCCGCTTGGAAAGCGAAATCGCCAACCACTGGCCCGAGCTGCTGGCCGATTGGAAAACGGCCCCGGAAACCGTGCAGATGCCCGAGGGCGAAAATCTCCAACAGGTATGGGATCGCTCGCTGGAAGCCTGGCAGCGGATTGTGCGCAGCCTCGACAACGACGAAACCGCCCTGGTCGTGGCCCATGACGCCGTCAACAAGTCCCTGATTTGCCACCTTCTCGGCCTTGAAGCCCGCCACTTCTGGGCCGTGAAGCAAGGCAACGGAGGGGTGACGGTGATCGATTACCCCAACGGTGCCGAAAGCCCTGCGGTGGTAACCAGCATGAATCTGACCCGTCATCTGGGCGGCGTGCTGGATCGAACCGCCGCCGGAGCCCTTTGATCCGGCTGATGCCCCCATGAGCGACCCGCACCTGCTGCTGCACCGGGTCAACCTGATGGAGGGCCCGGGATGCCCGTCCAGGATTGTGGATGCCCTGATCAGCGGCCAGAGGCTGCAGGCCCTGGCCGAACCTGGGGCCCTGCAAGTGCCCTTGCAGGGCCGCTGCCAATCCATCGATGCCCAAACCTGCTGGCTGGCACCTCCGCTGGTGGATCCCCACAGCGTCCTGGATGACCCCTACCTGGGTCGGGCCGAAACCCTGACGAGCCTCCAGGCCGCCGCCGCTGCGGGGGGCTACGGCACTGTGGCGCTACTGCCCTGGGCTAGGGCCTGGAGGGACCGGCCCGAGCGGCTGGTGGGCCTGGGCTGGCCGGCCCCGATGCATTTGCACCTTTGGGGCAGCTTCTGCCTCGATGGCCAGGATCGGGACCTGGCCGGCCATGGGGACCAGTTGGCGGCCGGTGCCATCGGTCTGGCGGCTGGGGACAGCCTGCCCCCCCTGGGGCTGCTGGAACGGGGCCTGAGCCTGGCGGAAATGGCCGACAAGCCCATCCTGCTGCCGATGAGGGACCACAGCCTCTGCCGAGATGGGTTCGTACGCGAACGGGTGGAGGCGTTGCGGGCGGGTTGGCCGGTAGACCCGGCCCTCAGCGAGATCCTGCCCCTGCAGACCTTGCTCACCCTGGCGGGCCGCCTCCCCCAATCCCGACTGCGGCTGATGAATCTCTCCACCGCCGAAGGGGTTTCCCTGCTGCGCCACCACCAACCCCAGCACCCCCTGACCAGCGTCTGCTGGTGGCACCTGATCAGCGACAGCGGTGCTTTGGAGTTGGCGGATGAGGGCTGGAAACTGGTTCCCTCCCTTGGGGGTCCCGGTGACCGACGGGCCCTGATCCAGGCCCTGGCCGAGGGCGTTATCAGCGCCGTGGCGGTTCACCACCAGCCCCTGGATGCGGAAGAACAGCTCTTGCCCCTGGACCAGCGGCCTGGGGGCCTGGCGGGCCATGGCCTGGTCCTGCCCCTGCTTTGGCAGGAGCTGGTGCGTGGCCACGGCTGGGAGCCAACCCTTTTGTGGGAACGGCTTTGCTGGGGTCCCGCCCGTTTTCTGGGCGTGGCGGAAGAAGCCCTGCTCCCCGGCAGCCAGCGTTGGCTGCTGTTTGATGCCGAAAAGTGCTGGCTCTGGCAAGCCCAGAACGCAGAGTCTTTGGCGGCGAACCAGCCCTGGCTCGAGCGGCCCATGGTGGGTCAGGTGGTGGCCAGCGGACTCACTGCTGCGACGGAGTGGTTGGTCCCAGGCTTCCCATCTTGTTGAAGGGATAGAAGCGCCAGAAGGCTCGCCCGATGATCTCGCTCTGGGGCAGAAAGGGACCACCGGGCCAAAAGCGGCCATCCCAACTATTGCCCCGGTTATCGCCCAGCACCAGCACATGGTTCGCGGGCACCACTACATCGAGGGTGCGGCATGGGCCGTCCCCCTGGGCATTCACCGGGCAGGGAGTCTTGACGTAGGGCTCTTCAAGCCTTTGGCCGTTGATGGACACCCGGCCACGGGGATCCACCGCCACCCGCTCACCGGGAAGACCGACAACCCTCTTGATGTAGGCATCGCAGGCAGGCTGTTGCAGACCCTCCAGAGAACCGATGAGGGGAATGTTGACCAGGAGGCAGGTGAGCGGACCCCGGGGCTGCTGGGCACTCAGCACCGGGTCGAAGCGGTGGGGGGCATGGAAAACAATGATTTCGCCGCGCTGGGGCGCCCGGCCCCTAAAGCTCAGCTTTTCCACCAGCAGGCGATCCTGGAGCTGGAGACCAGGCAGCATCGATCCGGAAGGGATGTAGCGGGCCTCAAGCAGAAACTGGCGGATCCCCAGGGCCACGGCCAGGGTCAACAACAGGCTGCGCCAGAAGGCCCATGGGTTTTCAGGCTCTTCCTCCCGATTAGGCCGCCTGGATCTGGTGAGATGAACCCTGGTGTCTGGTGCTTCGACAGCGGGGGAATGGGCCTGGGATTCCTTCGGGCTCAAGGCACTCCGTCAGGTAGGTCGGGGTTCAAGCCAGAGTAGGCATTCCCCTGCCGCCAGGCTCCCATGGCTCGCCCCCGCTGGCATGACGCCCTGCCGGTACCGGCCGATCGCCTTGGGCGGAGCTGGGATCGCTTTGTGGCGATCTGGGCGACCATCAACTTGGTGTGGGTGTTCTTCGACCTCAGCTATGTGCCGCTGAGGACCTTCTGGCTGCAACGCAATCTTTATCCAATTCCTTCGGCACCCCTCGCCCTGCCGTTGCGCTTCCTGCCTGATGTGACTCCCTGGATGGACCCGATCAAGGGCATTGAGCCCCACCGGGAAACCCAGGCCTACCAGCGCAGTTTCCAAGAGTTGGACCAGGCCATGCTCCAACCCGCCCCTCCCGGAGCCCCACGCGCTCTTTCGCCGGACCAGAGCCGCCTGTTGCGGCGCCAGATCCGCCTCAACGAGCAGATGATCGATACCAATCCGTTCGAAGCGACGGGGGCCTCAGGCACCCTGGAAAAGATCAAATTTCGCCTGCGCAATCGGGCCAATCTCGACTCGGCCAAGGAGTCCGCCGCCCAATTGCTCGATCCCGATCGGCTCAACAGTCAAATCTGGAAATCGGAGCGCCGCTTTTGGAACAAGGAGGTGATGCCCCTGGTGGCCACCAACTACTGGCGCTCGATCGACAACAACGGCCGGCCCACGGACCACTTCTGGCGCTACGACCTGGTGCTGTTCCAGAGCGTCTTTCTCTTCGACATTCTGTTGCGGGCGGTGCGACTGCGGCGCCGTCTGCCTGGTCTGAGCTGGAATCAGGCCCTACTGCGGCGCTGGATCGATCTGCCCCTGCTGCTGCCCTTCTGGCGCTGGCTCCGGGTGGTGCCGGTCCTGGAGCGGCTCCAGACCAGCCGGCTGATCAGCATCGAACCGCTGCGGGCCGTGATCAGCCGGGCCGTGGTGGCCCTGCTGGCGGTCGAGTTGTTTGAGGTGCTGGCGTTGCAACTGCTAGACGGTCTGCAGCAGCTGATTCGTTCAAGGCGCTGGCCGGAGCGGATCCGCTCCCTGCGCAGCGACCGCAGTGTGCTCGCGCACCGGGATCGCCAACTGCTTGAGCTGCTGCGGATCTGGGGTCCGATGCTGCTGGCGGAGGTGGCCCCTCGCCTGGCCCCTGAATTGCAGGGGGTCCTGGGCCATGCGTTGCAGCGCAGCCTGCAATCGTCACTGATTCCCACCTCCCTACGGCGACTGCAACCGCTGCTGGAGATGGAAAAAGGTCTCAGCCGTCAATTGGCCACCGGCATGGTGGAGAGCCTCATTGACCTCAGCCGCAGCACGGGTGATCGGCTGGGCTACAGGGATGACCAACAACTCGCCCTGCTGCAGCGCTGTCTGGATCGCTTCTGGGAGGAGTTGGCCGCCTCCCTGGAGCAGGGCCCAAACCTGGAGCGCTCCCAACAACTGCTATGTGACTTGCTGGAAGCGGTCAAGCGCAACTACCTCAGCCAAATCAACCGGGCGGGTATCGACGAACTGATCTATGAACTGGATCAGCTGATGACCCTTGGGGGCTCCGATCGGCCCGGGGGGCCTGAAGCGAACCCAGGAGGGGTCAGGGTTGCAGCAGGGCCTGCTGCCATTCGTCCTGACGAAATCCTGTGAGAATGGGGCCTGCTGGGGTGACCAGAAAAGGACGTTTGATCAGGCGACCATCGGCCGCGAGGGCCCGCAGCAAGGGCCCATCCTCCATCGCCTTGACCACAGCGGCGCCTAGGGCGCGATAACTCTGACCGCTGGTGTTGAGCAGGCGGGAGCGGCCACCCTCCTGGGCCAGGGCGCGACGCAACAGTTCGGGGGTGGGTGGAGTCGTGGTGATGTCGATCATGGGCAACTCAAGCCCATGGTCTTTCAACCAAGCCAAGGCCATGCGACAGGTGCCGCAGGCCTTGTAGCCGTAAAGGATGGCCCCGGCGGCGCCGTTGTTGGCCATGGCCGAATTCAGCCGCGGCCCACCAGGGCCTTGAGAGCGCCTACCAGGCTATTGGAGCCCTTGCCGACGCCGTCACCGGG
>JBILDB010000005.1:0-27198 GCA_044352805.1 Cyanobium sp. | reverse complement strand
TAGGGCATGCCGCTGGAGATGACCAGCGAGCGCGTTTCACCGAGACAGGACGGCAGCGGCGCCGCTGGGCATGGCAGCGCTGTGAGCAGCGTCAGAAACAACACTGGCAGGGCGAACAGGATCTGGCGGCGAGGGCACATACACCTCATTACACCTTCCTACATGCCCCCATGATTGACGTGATTTGAGTCTTCAACAATGCTGCATTGACCCGAATTGTTCCACTTGATGTTAGCCACTAGACCCGCCTGCCGTTCACCAATCACCATGAATCCAACCATCACGGCTGCCTCGGCCCTCTCTGCGGCGGATCGCCTGCCAGCGGTTGAGGCGTTTCCGCTCTACGGCGGCGATGGGTTGCCCCAGAACCGCGGCACGACGGTGCAGCGGATCGAAATCGTCAGCTCGGTGGAGAAGGCTGACGGCAGGAATCCTGAAAGTAGTTGGCTGGTGGGTGTGGCAGAGCGCTTCAACCAGCGCCGCGAGCGGATCGACGGCGGTCCGCCGATCGAGGTGGTGGTCCGCGCCATTCCATCGGGTCTGGGCGCCCAGATGCTGGCGGCCGGCAAGATGCGGCCAGCCGGCTATTCCCCCGCCGGCCAGTCCTGGCTGGAACTGCTGCGCCACCAGGGCCTCCCCCCCACCCTGATCAGCGACAAACTTGTCGCCAACACCACCGTGATCGCCGTGCGCCAATCCGCCTGGCAACGGCTGAACCAAGGCTCTGCAAGCGGGCTCAGCTTCACGCGAATGGTCGACCAGATCCTTGCCGGCAACTTGAAGCTGGGCTATTCCAACCCCTACACCAGCTCGGCTGGGTTGGATTTCCTGCAGACCCTGCTCTGGGTGCTTGCCGGCCATGGCCAAGACCGCAAACCCCTGACCGCCGCTGAATTGAACCGCCCCCAGATCATCAAGTTGTTTGATCTGCTGCAACAAAGGATTACCGGCACAACACCGACCTACCCCCAATCAATTCAGATTTGGAAAAGCCAGCCCAGTCGCTTCGATGCGGTGGTGATGGCGCACCAGAGCTTTAACCAACTGAAGCAGGAACCGGACTTCGATGATCTGGTGGAGGTGCCCTTCGGCACGGCCCAGAATTCACCGCTGGCCGTCTTTCCCTGGACCACAGCCCAAGAGCGGCAGGGCCTGCAACGGTTTGCCAGATTCGCCAGCTCCGAGCCGATGCAGGCCCTGGCCCGGCAGCGGGGCTACGGCGAACCGCAAGGGAACGCTGCCGCTGCCAAACCGCCCCAGGCTGATGGCGCCCTGCTCAGTAAGGCCCAAACCCTGTGGAAACAACCAATAGCCAACGAGCCCCTTCTCCATGGCGGTGCTTGGCGCCTGCTGGATCACCCAGCTGGTTCTGGCCTCACTCTTGAGCTAACTGGCGCCAATCCCCGTACGGCCCTTGCTGCTGGATCCAAGCATCTGAAACGAACAGCAGCGGCACCATCAGGATGATCGCGCGTCCACCCGGGGGCGCGGCAAGCAGGTTGGCGGAAAACAACGCCGCAGTGGAAGCACCGCCAAACTGGAATGCTGAAAGGCCTTTGGTCACACACGAACGTCATGGCTGCTGATGGTGATCGAAAGGTTGACGACAACGCGGCTCCGGGCCCGCTGCGGCACGTGCTGCTCACCGGTGGCAACTCGGGCATCGGTTTGCAGGCCGCAATGCAGTTGTTGGCGGCCGGCCATCGCCTCACCGTGCTCTGCCGCGATGCCGCCAGCGCCGATCGCCTCGGCCAGGTGCTGGCGCCACTGGCGCAGCAACCCCCGGCGGAGCACCCCCCGGCGGGCAGGCTGGCGACGCCGATCTGCGATTTGGGCGATCTCGCCAGCATCGAGCGCTGCGCAGCAGAGCTGCTGACGGCTGGGGAGCCGATCGACAGCCTGGTGCTCAACGCCGGGCTGCAATACAGCGGCGCCAGCGAACCGCGCTGGTCGGTGCAGGGTTTTGAGCTCACGATCGCCGTGAACCACCTGGCCCATCAAGCCCTGCTGCAGCGCCTGCTGCCCCTGCTGCTGCAGGGCACCGCGCCGCGGCTGGTGGTCACCAGCTCGGAGGTGCATGACCCCACCACAGCCGGCGGCAAGGTGGGGCAACCCGCCGGGCTGGCTGATCTGGCCGGGCTGCGCCAGGGCGCCGGCGCGGCGATGCTCGATGGCGGGCCCTTCAATGCCGAGAAGGCCTACAAGGACAGCAAGCTCTGCAATCTGCTGATGGCCCGTGAGCTTGATCGCCAACTGCGGCAGCAAGGCCAGTCCCTGCAGGTGCTGGCCTGGAGCCCGGGGCTGGTGATCCCCCGCGGCAGCGGCGGCTTCTTCCGCTACAGCCGCAGCCAAAACCCCTTTGGGCAGGCCCTGTTTGCCTTGATCGCCCGCGACCTGCTGCGGCTGACCGAAACACCCCAGCGGGCCGGCTCCCTGCTGGCGGGCCTGGCCACCTCGTCATCACCGGATCCCGTTGGTTTCCAGTACATGAGCAACCGGGTGCTGGGCCCGGGGCGGCTGCGCTTTGCAGTCAGCGAGATCAGCATGGAGGCCAGCAACGATGAACTGGCCGGCGAGCTCTGGAGACTCAGTGCGGAGGCTGTAGCGAATTCAGGCTCTCAGCCCGCTGCGGTTTAGTGACGTGTTTAGCCGTGTTGGCTGCCGGGTCGATGCTGGCCTTCGCCTGCAGATGTTTGGGGTATTGGCGCTGTTGGCATTGATCAGCTAATGCATTCGCCGCACCTCCGGGCTGAAATGTGCTGTCAATTGCAATAAAACACCTTTGCAGTGTCTGTTTGGGGATCCCCAGCGGTTCCTTTGCGATGTGGTGGTAGGAGGAGTTGTAAAAAGCGCACCTGTGATCAAAGCAGAGTCAAGATCATTTACAACCTGTGGGCCGGCCAGGACAGCCGCAGCGATTCCTATTCGGCTGCCTACACCAGTTGCCTTACCAAAAGAAAAGATCGGCAGCGGGCCCTGCTGCCCGCCCTGTTGGTGTGTTCCGGATGTTGCAGAGGGTCCTGCCGATGGGGGCTAGGGCCTTGATCCCCTGACCGATGCTGCCCAGAGATTGACGGAGGAAACCAATGGTTAGAGTTGGCATAGAGGGGCCTGGGAACCATCTTCCTACGCCAGTTTTTCAAATGCGCAAAGCAATAACTTGAATCCTGACAACTGGTGCCCTGCCGGCGCTGACGGCATATCAGCCCTTGGATGGGTCTCCGTTAAGGCCATTGCATAGCCTTTAGGATTGTATCGAAATGTCTGGGCCGGCATCGAAGGTGGACCTTAAGCATAGTATCGGAAATCAACAGGGGAAAGTGTCACAGAACCGCAAAACTTTAAGCAGTCAACCAATGCTACTGTTGACGAATTGATTTTGGGAGAGCATTGATGCGTCTCTATCTTATGCGTCACGCCCAACCGTTAACTCATAACGAAAATCACTCTTATCCTCCATCGGAGAGGATCAGGTTAATCAAGTTGTCGTGTTGTTGTCTCAGCTCTGTCTGGATCTGGAAAAGGTCACTGTCCTCACTACTAAATCTCCGCGAGCACAACAAACTGGTGAGATTATTAGCCACGGACTTGCTATTAGCAGTGATAATGTCATTCAAATTCCTAATGTCATCGGTTCAGGAGATGCCTTTCTCCTCGCACACCTCCTGTATCACATCCGCAAACCAACAGAAAAAGGTCGCGATGAGGTGATTTTCGTTGGGCACGCACCATATTTTCCCCTACTTATAAAACATTTTACTGGTGCATTCCAGATCTATTTAGGGACTCCTGAAAAAACAAATCGCGAGCTGGTTCGATTGCAGCCAAGGACCGTGGCGTAGGCAGCTCCTAAGCACGGTTACTGAGTGACTAGGTATTCGGTTGACTCGAGCAGGTAAATGTTCCTGAGCGCCGTCCAGAGGCAGGCTGGCCATTGCCAAGCGCATACCCAGGCAAAGATAAGGACAAAAAAGAGGCGGAGGAGCCTCCGGATCTTCTCCGCGCACATCACCAGAAATGCCATGCAGATCGAGGTCTCTGCACCTTTGGCCAGCCGAGGCATAATCAACTTAAGAGAATACTTCCGCTTCCCTGATCCAAAGCAACCTTCCACTTCGTTTCGCCTCCGCTGATCAGCGCTGAGCAGGTGCTTGTGGGCAGCATTCACCTCTGGATCCTTTGGAGGCCTTCCTAATCGCTTACCAGATAGCCGTATGTTGCTCCTGGTGCAGAAGTTGCGATTCTTGGTGTTGATATAAATCCGATCGGCACAGATTCGCTCTGGATAACAGCCGTGTTCTTGCTTGTATTTCTTGGCTTGTGGAATCAGGTCCTCAGCTTCATTGTATGGATCCCAGCTAATCCTGTGCAGGAAGGCAAATCCATTACGCACGGAGACACTAATCTTGGCCCCGAACTCAAATGCAGCTCTTGCCTTGCCACGAGCAATGGGACGAACCTGTCTCTGAACCAAATTGACGATACGGTCGGGCATGCTGCGCGTCTTGGCGTAAAGCAGGATGCTTTGTTGGCGGTGCAGCTCACTGATCCCTAAAAGTTTGTGCCACCAATGCGTCGTTAGGCCCGAAAGCTTTGCGCCAGAGGCGATAAGGGCATCGATGGCATCAAGATTACGCTGCAGATAGTCAAGTTGGCGGCGTATTGCGGCTTTCATCTTGCGGCTGCGTGGCTTCTTCTGTTTGGCGACATTTAGGAAAGCAGCGCGTGCCCTCCCCCGATCATATCGGGGCCGGTGTTTACGAAAATCTGACCGCTTGTCGCAGAGATCATCAATGATCCGTTCTGTGGACTCCCTCGCCTCGTTCAGCAACTTCAGGTCAGTTGGAAAGGTGATATCGGCTGGCGTACAAGAGGCATCGATGGAAAGCGTTCCCCAGTTCTTGCCCTCTGGCCAATCGGCAGGCTTCACAAGTTCGTCGAGTGAGAGCTGCTTCCCAGCATCAGCATCTGGATCGTCAGAGTCGTCGTCGTTTGGGAGTGATGCCACAGCCTCCATCACCATCTCTTTACCGCGTTCGGCAATGAGTTCGTTGATACGATTGAGATCATCTTCCGAGAATCGCTTGCGGAAATGTACCATCATCGATGGGTCGAACGGTGCCTTGCTGGAATAGCCGGCAAAGCCAAGGAAAAACTGCATGTAAGCGTTTTCTCGGATCTGCTCGACGGTCTCCTCATCGGTCAAGCCAAGCCGCTGCTTGATGAACAGCGCTCCAAACGCCAGCCTCACTGGTTTCGCAGGGGCGCCAGTCGTGGGGTTGAACTGAGGGGCATATGTTTCTTCCAGCTCTTCCCATGGCATCAGAGACGAGAAGAGCACCCAGCGGTTGTCCGAGTCCAGCGTGCCGCCAAAAGGCACATGGAACTCCTCGATTGAGAGCTGGCCGTTATGGTGTACTCGGTACATTTGCGGCGTTCAGAGGCTGCAGTGATCGTCAATTGCCCCGATCGAGCCCAGTTTACCGGCTCTCGATCACTGAAACAAGCTGCGCCGCAGTCGATCTGACTTTTTCAGGAGTCCCTATTTAAGTCCGTCTCATTGTTCATTGATCAGCTTGGAGGGTGCTTCCGAATCAAAAGGAGACTGGCAAAGACACTGGTGGCTGGCTCCTATGCCCACGACGATGGAACCGGCTGAGTTGCTACCATGACGAACCAAAGCCAATGCATAGATGAGTCTTGAATAGCTGTTTCAATATGTAGAATTGATGGAGTCCATGCAAATTACTTCATGCTAAAATTTCAAAAAAGCTTTGTAAGATTAATGTTATTTGTATCAAATACCATGCTAACTTATTCCCTACCTACTCGAAATTATGACGGGACGACAATGAAACTTTAACAGCGTTGTTCATTCTCCTAAGCCTAGCTCCAGGCTTTGACGCAGGCGATCAAAAAGGTAGAGACTAAACAAATTGACACATAAAGAAATGTAACAAATTGACATCTTTAAGTACATTTTACTGCTGTCTTCGGCGATAGTTGTCAGATAACATAATACATCCAATGTTATGGCAACTTCAATCAAACATCCATGGCAGAATGGCGGCGGGGACACTGAAACACCATTGATTACTTTGCTAGACAATAATCATATTTTGATCATTGCCAATGCCGACACTGATGCAGATGGAGCACCAGATGCAGAAACTATAGATCCAGACTATGGGACGGTTGAAACAAGCCTAAGCAAACCTGATTGGAGAGGCGATGGAGAATTCGTCAACTCGAGAACGATTCCATATTTTGTTCTTCCTTCCAATTGGTCAAGCGAGACTGGGATTGAAGTGAAACTAGGCGACTTGGCTAAAGTAGCCTATAAGGGAAAAATCGTCTATGCCATACTTGCAGATAATGGTCCAATAGATGTTATTGGAGAGCTTTCGATTGCTGCGGTAGAAGCCCTAGGACAATCACCATGGAACATTGACAAAACACGAATTGAGTCTGGAATCTCCCATGGAATATCCTATGAAATTATCCCTGACTCTCTTGACCTTTCTTCCACAATTAACTTTGAAACCATCCAAGCTGCCGGGAAACTAGCATTCAAAGATCATCCACAGATTAAGAGAGGAGAGAAGTATCTTGAGGCGACATGGTTTGAAATGAATAGAAGCAATCAAGGGCATCCTACGATTACAGCATACAATGCGGGCAAGCCTCTCTATACCCGATATATCAATGGGAAATCTGATCTTATTGAATTTCTGAATTTATTCCCTAATGCCCATTCCATCTTAGTCGCAGAGACTGACAAGAAGGTCATACCTGAATGCCCCGATACTAAGGACACAGAGCCTCCTGTATCCGGATCAGCTGCCGAAAAGTTCGTCACATTCTTTAAGGCCAACTATGAAGCAGTCCGCAGCGAAGTCTGTACGTGGTTCATGAAGGGTGGTTTTTCAAGTGATCCAGTCACCAATGGTTGCGTCGCCCATCAAATCAGTTGCCTTAAACTATGTGGTCTAGATTTTCCTAAGTATGGCACACTTGAGTCGGTACGGGTACACCCCTTCGCTGATTGGGCAGAAGCAAATGGATGGATTAAGATTGAGAATATGAATGATCTTCTTCCAGGAGATATATGCGTGAGTCAATCACCTAGCGAAGATGATTACGACCACGTCTACTGCTTCTCTGCTTATACAGATAGCAGTAAATCATCTGCTTACGTGATTCATAATCAAGATTTTGGGCTGGCGATCAGATCTCTCGTCGGCGCCAGCAATGCTGGGCCATGGAAATTTGCCTTGCGGATGCCTTAATCTTCGGCAAATCCTAGACTGTAGAACTATTGCGTTGACTGACCAAGGTCATCTACAAGTAAATATAGCTAGATTATCTTGATCAATTTAACTAATGTGTTGATTCATGTGCATCAGGTTTTCATTGGAAAATTTTAGCCAGCCCTGCCGACGCTGCTGCCGCCGCTGGCCGGCATTGGGGTAGCAGCCAATGCCCACCCCCAACACCCGGAACGGCAGCCAACGGAATCCCGGCAGCAGCACCCGGATCACGAACACCTCCGCCTCCGGCGCCTGTGTGCCCGCTCCAGCACCGGCTGGGGCCGACGTGGATCGCCCCGTTCAGCCAGAACGGAACCCGGCTGGGTATCGAGCAGCAGCAGCGCGATTGACACACCAAAGCGGGAGGTCACCAGCTCCTGCCCTTG
The DNA here is from genome assembly GCA_044352805.1 of Cyanobium sp. Classification (GTDB taxonomy): domain Bacteria; phylum Cyanobacteriota; class Cyanobacteriia; order PCC-6307; family Cyanobiaceae; genus Cyanobium. The sequence goes on along the minus strand of JBILDB010000005.1, from coordinate 19,502 downwards.
CTCCACCTCCTGCAGCAGCTGGGAGAGATGGGTTTTGACCTGATGCACATGAACCAAATGCAGGACGGCTAAGGGTCGGTTGGCAAGGGTCGGTTGGTCAGGATTTGGTAGGCAGGGGTCTCTTTGCGACGGCGCGGATGGACATTTCTATCGCTTCCGGATGGGCAAGGTAATTGCGCTTGGCGTGGCGTGGGGGTCGGCCAACATCTCGTCATGGAAGGACTGATGGTTGGCGCCGTAAGCCTTGAAGTACCAGCGGTTATTGAGAATATCCTGCTTGGTGTATCGTTGATTTTTGACAGTGCGGGCCTTGGGGTTTTGATGGTCGTTGAGGATGTCGATGTTTTCGCCCATTTCAGCGGTGGTCGCATCCTCCAATTCGATGGCGCAATTTTCCAGGGTCACATAGTCGGCGCCGTCCACCAATACGATGCCGGCCCAGTGGAAGTTCCATTTATCCACATGTGAGTCTTCTTTTTCTGCAGGATCATTGTACTGGGTGAGGGTGGTCCCAATGATGGGCGATACCGCGCCGTTGATGCCAAACTGCCCGACAAAAGCGGCCTTCGTTCCCGCGTCGGCAAGAATCAATTTATAGGCGTTGTGGCCCGCAGTAATCTTTGGAGCGCCATTCAGCCGCCCAAAACGGTCGAGTTGTTCGACGATCCCCCGCTGGGCCGGCGTGAGCGGCAACGGCAGCGCCGCCATGGTCCCCCTAAACTTGGGCAGGGTGTCGAGGAAGAAACTTGCCGTCGCCCGAGCCGCGAGGCTTGAGGTCCCGTAATCGCGGCCCTCGAGCGCCGTCATGACGTTGACCGCACCAGTGGCGAGGTCCAATACCATCGGCGGCTCATTCTTGGCGCCCGGATCGATGCCAGCGACTGAAGTCCCGGTGCGCAGGCAGTCGGCGAAAGTCCGGAAGGGAGTTGGCGCATCGGCAACCGCAGCCGGTTGGCGGGTGGCCATGCGAGCCCAGACCGCAGACTTCACCGCATAGGGGTTGATGGTGGGAACAACCGTCCAGAAATGTTCGTCAAGCTGCTGATCACACTGCAAGGTGACCAGGGCACCCACCTTTCGCAGTTCGTAGTTGGCTTTTGATACAAATGTTTTGGTGGAGATCAATTCCTTGTTGTCGTCGGTAGAGACGGCAAACAAATGGTTGGTTGATATCCGGAATCCCGGAACAAGCAAATCATTGTAGAGTTGGGCTGTTGTGGTGACCGTTTGGATCGGGGCCAGCTTCAGTACCGGGGTGGTGGTTGTGTTGCGGGCCCTCCCCCCCATCAAATCCACCTCCCGCTCAAGCCCGGCGTCATCATTCACCGGCACGCCATCCTGCATCTGCATGGTCGGCTGCACCCGCCCCTGCGCCTGCTGAACGATGTGCCATGCCTCGTGCGGCAGATGCTGCTCCTGTCCCGGCGCGAGGTGGATGTCGCTGCCCTGGGCGTAGGCCAGGGCGTTGAGTTGGGCGGGCTGGGCGGAGTTGTAGTGAACCTTGACGTGGTCCAGCGACATGCCGGACAGCGCTTCGATGCCGGATTTGAGGTTGTCTGGCAAACCAGTGTTATTGGGGCGGGGCTTCCCATCTGTTGCGCTTGGCTGTCGTTGCGCGGTTTGGGGTTTTGCTTGGATCAGTTCCTCCTCCTCCGACTTCTGGACGAGTTGGGCAATGCTGTTGGCAATTTTTTGTTGAATTGGCAATGGCGAGGTTGCATCTGCCAGGGCCTGAAATTGGTAGGCTTGTTTGGCTTGGGGGCTGTTGTTCGCAAATAGCTGCAAAGATCTCAACTGGGAAACCTGTGGGCTGTTATTTGCAAATTGCTGTAAAGCCCTTAGCCGGGATACTTGCGAGCTGTCATTGGCTAGTTCTTGCATCTTCATCAGCGCAGTAGCTTCGGGCCTGTTGTCCGCAAGTTGAACAGCGGCCCTGCCATTGGGTTGCCGCTTCGGCGAGCCGTTGGCTATGGAAGTGCTTTTAGTTTCCGATGCCTTGTGAGCGTGGGTATTCATTATGCAAAGCCGCTTGCTATTTGGAGTCAGCTCAGTCTAAAGCTACCTGCATCAGCTGCGCTTTGCTGCCTTAGGCATCGTTGAAACCCGTAACTATTGGACTTATTGCCGCCACTGCTGAACGCGCCTGCTCGGCAAGATTCAGACTCAGGACCTACCGGCCTGAACCGCAGTAGCAGCAGGCCTTTGCACTCCATCGATCACCACCGTGTCGCCCAGCTCGGCCAGGGCCGTCAGGGGCTCTTCCAGCCGAGCAGCGGTTCCACCGGCGCTCGGCCCAGGGCCATCTGCAACGCGGCAAGGGTCGCAAGGGGCTCTTCCAGCCGCGCAATGCTGTTCCAAAGCCTCGAGATCGAAGGAGTTGACCGAGGCCTGAGGTACAAGCTGCCGGGTGGCTGATTTTGCTTTACTGTCGCGGACCGAGCAGCGCCAGCACCGACGCACAGGTCGATGCCGTCTACAGCCCGGCAAGCAATAATTACTTTTATAGCATAGCCCCAGCATAGAGGGAAGCCTTGAAAATTCTGCGGTAGGCGCACGATTTTCAAGGCTGGTGTCCTTTGGATAGTTGTAGGCCCCTCGGCACCGCCGCTGAGCTGATTGCTGTGGTGGCGTGCCCGGCTTGCAGCAGTTCAATGGGCTGGACGTTGCCGATGGCGCCACCAGTGCCAGCCCCTAGTACCCTCCCGCAGCGGGCCGCGAAGTTGCTCTTCACATGCGGCAACTTACTGCGCACAAGCACTGCACCAATGATCTGTTGTTAAAGAATGTTACTGATATGCGGATATCACGAAATCGTAGTACACTAACAGCAGTTGCAGCTTCGACATGCGAGCTTTATCATGTTTGTCTGGGATTGCTTTAGCAGCCACGCTTGCAATGTTTAATACCCCACAAGCTTTGGCCGGGGAAATCCAGTGGAGCATTGAAAACAACTTTAGACTTTTAAAAGATGCTCAAGACCAAGATTGGTTAAAATCATTATCATTAAATAGTGAGAACCCCGAGACATCCACGGTAACACTCAGAGACATCAAGGGGCATTGGTCAGAAGTACCCAACACATATTATGATGATATCAGTGGTCTCTATGAAAAAAATTACATTAACCCTACGCAATGGACAATCAAGGTTTCATCATCAACAGCTCCGTTTGGCTCTATGTGTGAATGGACGATAATGGATAAAAAAATTAATGGGCCATGTCATGATTTTGTGATTCCAATTAAGTTTGGAAGCAGCCCAGTCACCGTATCTGTCATTACGCCAAATGGGATTGAAGATAAAAGCATTATTCAAGCTAAAGATGTTCTATTTTTAGCTATTGGCGATTCGTATGCTTCGGGAGAGGGTCAGCCAGACGTAATCAGAGATGGGAATCTCAGAAACGCTTCTTGGTGGGATAGAAAATGCCATCGTTCACTGTACTCATGGCCAGTGCTTACTGCGGCTAGATTTGCTCAAAATCACCCACATAATTCAGTTACGGTTGTCAGTCGCGCTTGCTCTGGTGCTTTAATCGATCAATTGACTAGTACCAATGATGACGGCGGCCCTGGCGAATTGACACGAAAAGTTAATAATGAGGTTATGCTAGCGCCTCAACTTACGCAAGTAAAAAGAGATTTATGCCTAGGCAAATGGATTAATGGTGAATGCTTAGGGGCATTGCGCAAGCCTGATTATATTCTGCTTTCAATAGGCGGCAATGATGCTAAATTTGGTACCATGGTGGTAGACGGGTTAATCCATAAAGTAAACAAAGGAATCGAGCTTGATGAAAAATATGTTCAAGATGCTTCAAATACCGTCGATATACTTGCCTTAAAATATCCGCAACTAGCCACCAAAATCAATATTACATATCCAGACTCACCTGTCATTATGGCTCTTTATCCGGATCCACTTCATTGGCGACCGAATATATTTTGCGGACGAGGCACAAGTGGTAATTTAATTAAAGATGATGATGGTATATCTCCAATTGATTTTACCATGAATGGCGCAGAAGAATTATTGGCAAAAATTACCAAAAAACGAATAACCAATCAAGAAGTAACTGCTTTACATGATGATTTTTATACACGCTTTGTCGGTAGAATACCTCTTACCATAAATCCTGATGATAACTCGTCAGTAGTCGAATTTAAGAACAAAAGGAATTACGATTATCGAGGATTACTCTCTATTGGCAAGGATCTTGAAAAGCAATATCCTAAAAACTGGCACCTTGTTGTTACAAATTCTGAATACAAGACTGGGACAAATCCCTTTGAATCTGAAGGAGAAAAGCGTGACACAGATCAACCACCTTGTTATCGTCCAAAAGGATACTGCGTACCTGGAAATACGGTAACTGGAAGATGGTTTAACACAATTACTGATTCAATCGATCGCATTGGCAATGTTTACGGTGCGATGCATCCAAACATCTATGGTCAACTTTATTATGTCTCCAAGGTTTATCCAGCTTTACCAAATGTAACAACCCACCAATTTGCCTGGGGTCTTGATCCTAATGATAAATTTGATCCTGGCATGAGTTGCAAAGTAAAATAATAATCTTGTTTAAACAAATCACTGCTTGAATTCAATCACAAGGGGGTGTTCGCCCCCGCTATCGAGGCCGCAAGGTGGATCCAGTCCGCCGTTGGCGATGCGCCACCAGAGCCAATAACTCCTACAGTTGTTGGGCTGCCACCGGCGTGTACCAATGGCAAGCTGACAAATAAGGCCAGGGTGCTGTGATGCATAATTGCCTCCAGGTTGCTGTGCAGCTTCCGGCCCGACAGGCTACGCCAGGACGCGCTGACCTATTTCCCTGAGTCCATGCGGCAATTCGAGTCAATGGACCAGCAGCGGAGTATCGCGTTGCGATTGCTGCAGCTCAGAACGTGTCCATAGGCGCCCTAGATCTAAACCAGAATTATGCATTTCCTGCATAATTCTGGTTGGTGACAGGGTGCCACCCAGCCCAGGTGGCAGCAGGGAATGCCAAGCGCCAGACTGCCGCGAGAACGCAGCCAAACCGCATGCGCATCCATTCGCGGTGCGGCCTCCACCAGGGCCCTCCCAGGGCAGCCCATACGCTCCTCTGCATGCCCGCCCGCCGCTCCAGCCCCAAGCCGCCGAAGGCCGCAGACGCCAAGGGAGACCTGGCGGCGCTGGGCTTCCGGGTCGCCGACAGCGGCCCGCACACCGGCAAGACCCTGATGCTGCAAGAGCTTGAGGCCCTGCTGGTGGCGGTGCCGGCTGAAGCACCTGCCCAGGCCTACCGGGCAGCGATCGTGGAGGAGAACGTGCTGGGCAAGCGCACATTGTCCACCCGCAAGGAAACCGCCTCCCGACTAACGGCCCTGCATGGCCTCGATGTCAACAAACCACTATTCCGGGTGCTGCGCTGGCTCTGGGATGTGGATTCGTCAGCGCACCCCCAGCTGGCCCTGCTCAACGGCCTGGCCCGCGACCCATTGCTGATGGCCACCCAAGGGCAGGTGCTGGAAATGGCCGAGGGCCAGCGGCTGCAGCGCACCGACATGGTGGCGGCGATCCGAGGCTTCACCCACGACCGGCTCGGCCCCAAGGTGCTCGATGCGGTGGCCCGCAACACCGCCAGCAGCTGGACCCAGAGCGGCCATCTCAAGGGCAAGGTCAGGAAATTGCGGCAGCCGCTCAGCCCCCGACCCGCATCGCTGGCCCTGGCGCTGTGGCTGGGCTACGCCAGCGGCAAGCGGGGCAAAGCCCTGCTGGGCACCCCCTGGGCCGCGGTGCTGGACTGTTCCAGCTCTGGGCTGATGGAATTGGCAGAGCAGGCCAAGCGCCTGGGCCTTTTGAGGCTCTCCCATGGCGGTGGGGTGGTATCCATCGATCCCAGCTGCCTGGATCCCCTGCATGACCACCTGCACGGAGCTGATCAGCCATGAGCCGCATTGATGAGTTGGCCGCCCGCTACGCCGACCACATCTCTGTGCCCTGGCAGCAGGGGCTGCCTGCAGCCAATCGGGTGGTGATGCTCGTCTACGAGAAGGAATTGGAGCGACACCTGCGGGCAAAACTGTTGGAGTTTGAGCAAGCCACCAAGGCTGCGGGCCATGGCTGGTTGCTGATGGACCTGACCACCGCCTTCGCGGAGTGGATGGTGGAGATGAAGTACAAAGAGTCTTATTTTCAGAATCCTAAAAATATTCGCCTCAAACTCGATAAGGCTTTTCTGAAGTTTGTGTCTGAACAAATCAAGAGCCAATTCACCCTCTCAAGCGAAAACGACGTGGTCGCACTGCTGGGGGCCGCCAGCCTGTTTGGCTTCCTTCGGCTCTCGGACGTGATCAAAGACTTGGAGACGAACATTCCTGGGCGGTTGGTCGTGTTTTTTCCAGGCCAAAAGGATGGCAACAACTACCGGCTGCTCGATGCCCGGGACGGCTGGAATTACATGGCGGTTGGCATCAGCCGCCATCCCACTGGAGCAGTGGCATGAACCTACAGATTTTCCAGACCCTGCAGAGCGACCCGCGCACCAATCCCCTGGCTAACAACGGCCAGGCGCGGATCACCACCCTCGACGACGACAACGCCCGTTCCGAGCTGGCGGTCGAGCTCGCTACCTTCGTGTGCGACGGCCAATACGGCCGGGCAATGGAGGTGATTCTGCAGAGCTATCTGGCTCAGCAAGGTCAGGGCCGCCAAAACGCGGCCTGGGTATCGGGCTTCTTTGGCAGTGGCAAGTCACACCTGCAAAAGATGCTCGGCCACCTCTGGACCAATACGGAGGTGAGTCCCGGTAAGCGGGCCCGTGATCTGGTGTTGGAACTGCCGGAGGGTGTGCGTGCCCAATTCCGCGAACTCGAAACCCTCGCCGCCCGAAGCGGCAAGCCCTTGAAGGCGGCCTGCGGGGCCATGCCTTCGGGTACAAGGGATGCCGTGCGGGCCACGGTGCTGGCGATCCTGTTCAAGTCGGTGGGATTACCGGAAAAGGTGCCCCAGGCCCGTTTCTGCCTCTGGCTGCAGAAGCACGGCCACCTGGCTGCGGTGCGCGCCGCTATTGAGGCCGATGGCACCGCCTGGCTTGAAGAGCTGGATGATCTTTATGTGAGTCCGGTTATTGCGGCTGCCGTCCTCAAGGAGGACCCGAGGCTGGCGGTCGGTGTGACGGAGGCTATTGATCTGATCGGTCGCCAATTTCCCGATCGCGATGGTGACATCAGCACGGCTGAGTTTGTGGATCTGGCTCGCAATGCCCTGGCGCCCGATGGCGGCGAGCTGCCCCACACGATGCTGGTGCTCGATGAGGTTCAGCAGTACATCGCCGACTCCCTGGATAGGGCAAGTGCCTTTGTGGAGCTTGCTGAGGCCCTGCAGACCGAGATGGACAACCGGGTGCTGCTGGTGGCCTCCGGCCAGTCAGCGCTGTCATCGGAGACGCCCCAACTGCAGTACCTCAAAGACCGCTTCCGCATCAACGTGCAACTGTCGGACACCGACGTCGAAACGGTGATCCGCAAGGTGATCCTGCAGAAGCGGGCTGACAAGCAAGCTGATGTGCAGCAGGTGTTGGAGGCAAACGCCGGTGAGGTGTCCAAGCAACTCGAAGGCAGCCTGATCAAGGAGCGCAGCGAAGACCGCCAGGTGGCGGTGGCCGACTACCCATTGCTGCCCACCCGCCGGCGTTTCTGGGAGGAGTGCTTCCGCAGCGTGGATGTGTCTGGCACCAACAGCCAGCTGCGCTCGCAATTGCGGATCATCTTTGACGCTGTCAAAGACATCGCTGAGCAAGACCTGGGGCGGGTGATCACAGGTGATGTGTTGTTCCAGGCGATGGGGCCCGACCTGGTGAATTCGGGTGTGCTGCTCAACGAGCTCAACAACCGCATTACCGGGCTGGATGACGGCAGTGAAGAGGGCAAGCTCAAGCAGAGCCTCTGCGGCCTGGCCTTCTTGATCAGCCGGCTGCCGCGGGAGCAGGGCGCCGACAAGGGCATCCGCGCCACCGCCCGCACCCTGGCCGACCTGATGGTGCCTGACCTGCGCACGGACAGCGGCCCCCTGCGCCATCAGATCAGCGGCTTGCTGGAGGCGATGGCGGAGGACGGCACCTTGATGAAGGTGAGTGAAAAGGAAGGGCTGGATGAATACCGCCTGCAGACCACCGCCGGCGCCCAGTGGCAGCGGTTGTTTGAGGAAAAACGCCAAGCCGTGCGGGGCGACGACAGCGAAGTCAGCAGCCAGCGGGAGCAGCGCCTCGGCGCGGAGCTCCAGAAGGAACTCAAGGCGGTGCGGCTGCTGCAGGGTGCCGCCAAAATCCCCCGCCAGCTCAGCGCCTGGAACCAGGGCGAGCCGCCGCCACCCTCCAATGAACAAGTGCTGGTGTGGATCCGCGATGGCTGGGGTTGCGGCGAAAAGGAGGTGCGCGACGCCGCCCGCCAAGCCGGTGCGGATGATCCGGTGCTGCACGTGTTTCTGCCGCGCCGCAACGCCGAGGACCTCAGGAACCGGATCATCGACGCCACGGCGGCCCGCCGCGTGCTTGATCACTACGGCACCCCCTCCACCCCGGAAGGCAAGGAAGCCCGCCAGGCGATGCAGAGCCGCCTGAGCCGGGCGGAGGAGAACTGCAATGAATTGATCCTCGATGTGATCGCCAATGCCCTGGTGCTCAAGGGCGGCGGCATTGAGGAATACGGCACCAAGCTGGCCGAGAAATTGCAAACCGCGGCCTCCGAGGCCTCCCTGGCGCGGCTGTTCCCCGAGTACGCCAAGGCCGACCACGGCAGCTGGGGTACGGCCGTCAAGCGCGCCAAAGAAGGCAGCGCTGCGGCGCTGGAGGCATTGGGTCACAAGGGCAGCAACGACAGCCATCCGGTGGCCCGCCAGGTGATCAGTGTCATCGGCGGCGGCAAGGAGGGCAGTGCCATCCGCAATGAGCTGCGCCTGGCCCCCTACGGCTGGCCCCAGGATGCAATCGATGCGGTGCTGTTGGCGTTGCATCGCGATGGCAGCCTCAGCGCCAAGGACAGCCAGCACAACCCGATTGCGGTGGGTCAGCTGGATCAGCAGAGCCTGGGCAAGGCCCGCTTCTACCTGCAGGAGGTGCGGCTCACCACCCGAGAAAAACTGGCGGTACGTGGCGTCTATGGCATCGCCGGCATCAACGCCAATCAAGGGCAGGTGGAAGCCAAGGCTGTCGAGTTTCTCGATGCGCTCGACAACAAGTTGTCTCAAGCCGGCGGCGAAGCACCCCTGCCCCCACCTTTGAGCGCTGCCTTGCTCAAGGAGCTGCGCAGCCTCAGCAGCCCGGAGCAGCTCAAGGCGATCCTCGTTGCCGAGGGGCAGCTCAAGGAGCTGTGGGATCAGGCCTGCAGCCTCATCGCCCTCAAGGACAAACGCCAACCCAATTGGGAACGGCTGCTCGCCCTGCTGCACCAAGCCCGGGGTCTACCGGTGCACCAGGAGCTGGAGCCCCAAGTGCAGGCGATCCGCACGCAGCGCTCGCTGCTGGATCCCAGCACCGACTTTGTGACACCCCTGCTACAGCAACTGGAGCAGGCGCTCAGCGCCGCGCTGGAGCAGGCCCAACACCAGGTGCGCCAGGTGGCAGCTGCCGAGCTGCAACAACTGCAGGCCTGTTCCGAATGGCAGGGCTTACCGGAGGCCGAGCGCCTCCAGATCGGCCAAGCGCTGCAACTGCCGACCTCGGCTCCAAGCGCCGAACCTGTGGAGCGGGGCCAGCTGCTGGAGGCGCTGCAGCAGCGCTCCCTGGCCAGCCGAGCGGAGCTGGCCGAAAGCCTGCCCACCCGCTTCGCCAAGGCCCGCACCGCAGCCGCCAAGACCCTGGAGCCCAACATCCAGGCCCTGAGGCTTGGTAGTGGGGTGCTAAAAGACGCAGCAGCGCTTGATGCCTGGTGGGCCGCCGAACGCCAGAAGCTGGTGGCTGCCCTGCAAAGCGGGCCGATCCAGATCAACTGAACGCCATGCCCGCCCTGTCTGCCGCTCTGCGCAAAACCCTCGAAGCCACCGTGGTGAAAGCCCGGGAGCTGGCGGAGCGCGGTGCCCGCGCAGCCCTTGAAGAGCTGGATGTGGCAGGTAACAGCCATATCGCCTCGATGACAGCGGAGCAGGAACGCCAACGGCGCCGCCTGCGGGCCCATGGTCGCCAACTGGGCGATCAAGCCGGCAGCGCTAAGGGCAGCCAAAGCATCGAGCGGCTGATGCGCGAGATGGCCTATGAGCACTGGCACCGCATGCTGTTCGCCCGCTTCCTGGCCGAAAACCAGCTGTTGATCGAGCCCAGCAGCGGCGTGGCGATCAGCCTGGATGAATGCGAAGAACTGGCCGCAGAAGAGGGCACCGATCTCTGGGGACTGGCGGCCCAATTCGCCCAGGCGATGCTGCCGCAGATTTTTCGACTGGATGATCCGGTGTTGGCCGTGAAATTGCCGCTGGAGATCCGCCAACAGCTGCAGGGCTTGGTGGCTGGATTGGAAGAAGAGGTGTTCACCGCCAGCGACAGCCTGGGTTGGACTTATCAGTTTTGGCAGACGGCGGCCAAGAAGGCCGTGAATGAATCGGGCGTCAAGATCGGCGCCGACGAACTGCCTGCGGTGACGCAGCTGTTCACCGAGGACTACATGGTGGATTTTCTGCTCGATAACACTCTCGGCGCCTGGCACGCCGGCAAGGTGCTGCGCAGCAATCCCCAGCTGGCCGAAACCGCCGCAGCGGAAGCCGACCTGCGCCAGGCCATCGCCCTGCCCGGCTGCCCTTGGACCTACCTGCGTTTCATCCAAGTGGACAACGGCCCCTGGGCTCCGGCAGCCGGCAGCTTTGACGGCTGGCCGACTATCGCCGCCGCTCTCAAGTGCCTGGATCCCTGCATGGGCAGCGGCCATTTCGTGGTGGCGATGTTCGAGCGGCTGGTGGCGCTGCGGATGGCGGAGGAAGACGTGAGCGAACAAGCAGCGGTGGCGGCGGTGATCCAGAACAACCTGTTCGGCCTAGAGATTGATCCGCGCTGCACCCAGATCGCGGCCTTCAACCTGGCGCTGGCCGCTTGGCGCCGTTTGGGCTATTGCCCGCTGCCGGCCATGAACCTGGCCTGCTCAGGGTTGGCTCCCAATACCAGCGAGGGCGAGTGGTTGGCCTTGGCTGGGGATGACGTACGGCTCAGGAATGGGATGGGGCGGCTTTACCGGTTGTTCGAGAAGGCGGGGGTGTTGGGAAGCCTGATTAATCCGCATGCTGGAGAAGCCGATTTGCTGGTGGCTGGCTTTCAGGAGCTTCAGCCGCTGTTGGAACGGGCGCTGGAGCATGAAGCCATGGACGACATCAGCCTGGAACTGGCCGTGACGGCACGCGGCCTGGCCAAGGCAGCGGAAATCCTCGCCGGCCAGTTCACGCTGGTTGCTACCAATGTTCCCTACTTAGGAAGAGGAAAGCAACAAGAGGATTTAGCTATTTACTGCCATCGCGTTCACCCAGATGCCAAGGCAGACCTCGCAACTTGCTTCGTTGATCGCTGTATCAAGTTCTGTGGGCAAGGCATGACTTCTGTTCTGGTAACACCGCAAAACTGGATATTTCTAAATTCATATGGTTCGCTTCGAAAGAAATTACTGGAAAACGTTCAATGGGTCTTGGTCGCAAAGCTTGGGGCTAATGCCTTCCGAGATATGAACTGGTGGGCTGCTGTTACTTCGCTGATGGTGCTTACCAGGCAGAAGCCCTCTTGCCAGCATCGCATCTATGGATGCGATGCTGGCACAACAAAGTGCCAGACTGAAAAGGGCGCGATATTGGCATTATCGATCCTGAGAGATGCAAGCCAAAGCTCACAGCTTAAATCCCCAGGCCATACCATTACTCTAGACGATCTTGGCGATCAATTGCTGCTAAGCAATGTCGCGCGAACGGTCGAGGGCCTCTCAACTGGGGATAGAGACCGTTATCTCAGAAAGGCATGGGAGTTCCCCAGGCTATTAGCGGGCTGGGAGTTCTTTCAAATGGCGCCACACGAGACGAGCCTTCACGGAGGGCACTCGGAAGTTTTGTTCTGGGAGAATGGCAATGGAGAGCTAAGCATTTCGACAGGTGCCCGTATTCAGGGGCATCATGCCTGGGGAAAGGCAGGCGTGCTGGTTGGAACTATTAATCAACTGAAATGCAGCCTTTATCTAGGCATGAAACACGACAAGATGTCTGTGGTAGTTATACCGAAAACCCCTGACATGCTGCCCGCTATTTGGGCGTTTTGCTCCTCGCCTGTATACCACAAGTCGGTCCGACGCGTATCGCAGAAAGTAAATGTTGCCACCAATACCCTAGGACACATCCCATTTGACTATTCATATTGGCAGAATGTCGCGAATGTTGGATGTCCTGGTGGATTTCAAGCGCCAAATTCCATCGATCCAACTCAGTATTTATTTGGCGGTCATCCTCTTGGCTCCGACAAACCACTGGATGTGGCTGTTTGCAGGCTGCTTGGTTACAATTGGCCTCGCCAAACAGGTTCCAGTTTTCCCGATTGCCCCGCCCTCGGACCCGATGGCCTGGAAGCCCTGGCCGATGACGATGGTATCGTCTGCCTGGCGTCCGTTCGCGGCGAAGCTTCTGCCGTAGAACGCTTGCGCAAGCTGCTGGCATCTGCATTGGGCGATGAGTGGTCGACGACTAGAGAACGCGAGCTGCTGCTGGCCACAGCCGTGGACAACAACGCCAAAAAACCTGATCCCGATTTAGAAATTTGGCTGCGCAACTCCTTCTTCAGCGAGCACTGCAAGCTGTTCCACAGCCGTCCCTTCATCTGGCAAATTTGGGATGGCCATGTCAATGGCTTTAGCGCCCTGGTGAACTATCACAAGCTGGCAGCTCCCAATGGTCAGGGCCGCAAAACCCTGGATCAACTCACCTTCACCTACCTGGGCGACTGGATCGATCGCCAAAAGGATGATCAGGCAGAAGGCATCAACGGCGCTGATGATCGGCTCGCTGCCGCCCTCGATCTCCAGGGCCAGCTCAAAAAGATCCTCGCAGGCGAACCGCCCTACGACATTTTTGTGCGTTGGAAACCTCTGCACCAGCAAGCGATCGGCTGGGAGCCAGACATCAACGATGGCGTGCGGCTGAACATCCGTCCGTTCCTGGCCGCCCAGCTGCGCAAAGGCGGCAAAACCGGCGCCGGCATCCTGCGCGCCAAGCCCGGCACGATCAAATGGGCGAAAGATCGCGGCAAGGAGCCGCTGCGATCGAAAGAGGAGTTTCCCTGGTTCTGGGGCTGGGATGAAAATGATCTAGGGATGAACCCCTCAGATCCGACTAGATGCGCCAACTTCGGTGCCCCAACTGACATCATGGTCGATGAAGGGCATAAACCCCGTTACGAACCAGTCCCAGCAGGGGACACCTATGACGGCAACCGCTGGAATGACCTGCACTACAGCCGGGCGGCTAAGGAAGCTGCAAGGGTGAGGCAGGAAGGAAAACAATCATGACTGCAGCGAACTTACCGCCTGATTACCTTGATGCAATGGAACGCCATTGGCTGGATGCAGAGCTACTGTTTCATCTCACTCCCGCCAGCCTTGCCAATGCTGACCAGCTATATGGTCTTTCCGCCGAATGCGGCCTTAAAGCATTGATGCGCAAGTGGGGAATGCAGCTCAACCATAACAATATCCCGGTTGATTCCCTCGACCGCAAACATGCCGATCACATCTGGGTTCGCTACGAAACATATCGTCAGGGCCGCTCAACCACTCTGGCTCTCCCCACAACGAACCCCTTTGATGATTGGAGTATTCATCATCGTTATGCCAACAGGAATTACTTTCATCAGACTGTTGTTGAGGGGCACATGAGAGGTGCTGCCTTGGTCAAGAGTCTTGTTGCTCAGGCAAAACATGATGGTGAGTTGCCATGACAACCTTCGACGAACTATTACCAGCGCTCGCTGAGATAATCCATGACCGCTGGCCGGCGCTGGAACCCTTTTTGCCCATCTTAATCAACCGCGATCTCAATGGTCGTATTCGTTTAATCCTTGATGCTTCTCACCAGCCCACTCCCGGAGCACCCGCGAACCATCCTCTGCTTCAGCTTGCAGCAGCAATTCACACCAGGCTGGTGCCCCATGTGGGCGAAGTTGAGCAGATTCTGCTGTTTGAGGAGCAACTTACTGCCTTGACAAAAGCGAGCTTCCCCTTTCCGCTAGCAGGACGGGATGGCCAAGCCTTGCCGGGCGTGCATGTCGCCGATCGCCTCGCCCAGGAAGCCAGATGGGAAAGTATCGAAGATGAATCTACTGCTGTCCCACGTGTTGTCTACTACTCCATTAAGGGCGGTGTCGGTAGATCAACAGCATTAGCGGCCTCGGCCTGGGCACTGGCGGAAGCGGGCAAGCGTGTCCTGGTGCTCGATCTTGATCTGGAATCACCCGGTCTCTCTTCTTCATTGTTGCCTATAGACCGCCAACCCGCATTTGGCATCACCGACTGGCTTGTCGAAGACCTCTTGGGCAATGGTGATGCGGTTATCAAGGATCTCTTTGCCCTGAGCCCCCTATCCCGCAATGGCGAAATTCTTGTGGTGCCAGCCCATGGCCGTGATCCTGGCGAGTACATCAGCAAGCTGGGTCGAGTGTGGATGCCCTCTTTTCAAGCCGATGGTTCGCGCCAAATGTGGTCCGTACGTCTGAGCCGCCTGCTTGGTGAGCTTGAACATCGCCATCAGCCCGACATCGTGCTGATCGATTCTCGCGCCGGCATCGATGAAATCGCTTCAGCCTGCGTTACAGACTTGGGTGCCAATATCATCTACCTCTTTGCTCTGGATGGTCTACAGACATGGACCGGCTATCGGCTGTTGTTCCAGCATTGGCTACAGCATGGCGTTACCCAAAAGATCCGTGAACAATTTCAACTTGTTGGCGCATTGATGCCCACTTGGCATGATCAGCCACAGCAAGCAGAGTCAGAGTTGAAAGAGCAGTCATACAACCTGTTCTTGGAAAGCCTTTACGATGAACAACCTGCGGCAATCAGTACTTTCGATGATCTTTATTCCTTCAGTTTTGCTCTTGAAGATTCAAATGGACCCCATTTTCCGCTCTTCATCCCCTGGAATCAATCGTTCGCAGCCATTCAATCCCACCACGCACGTTTGGAAGGCGTTGATTCCCGACTGGTAGAATTGGTTTTCGGCGAGCTGATTGCTGATCTCAAAGAATTGCTTGAGAGCTGGGCACTATGACTGAGATTTCAGTAGAGAGCATACGGGAGGCCATCCTGGAAGCATTGCCTCAGGATGTGGCCCAGCATACTGATGAAATTGCGCCAACTCGCCTCTATCTTCCTCCAGCCCATGTAAGGGCCCTCCGTCTTGAGAGCAACCTAGTAATTGGTGACCGTGGTGTGGGTAAGTCGGTATGGAGCCAGGCCCTGCAGCAAAGCCCAGTCCTCCAAGGCAACGGTGCCCTGCCAAATACCTTATTTCCTTACCCGCTCACAGTGCTGCCCGGCTATGGGACAAATGCAGACTCTCGCTATCCCGATTCCGATACTTTTGAAGCCCTTCTCCAGAAAGGATTTACTCCCTATGCCATCTGGCGAGGGGTGCTATGCCGGGCGTTAGCAGAGATCACCGCACAGGCGATTCCCGTCGGACAATGGGAAGAAACAGTGCGCTGGGTTCAAGATCAACCAGAAGCTGTAGCAGCGTTGATCCAACAGGCTGACCACTTCAGCCAGAGCGCAGATATGGGCATACTGTTTGTGTTCGATGCGCTAGATCGTGTCAGCAGTTCTGGTCAGTGGAACCTGGTCGATCAGGCGATCCGCGACTTACTACGGCTTGTGCTTCAACTCAAGGGCACCAAGCGACTCCACGCCAAGGTGTTCCTGCGAACCGACCAGTATGAGCGAGGCAGTTTTTCGGGAATCCCTGATGTATCCAAACTGCAATCGACACGGATCGAATTGATCTGGTCGGTTATCGACTTACATGGATTGCTTTGGCAGTCATTAACGAATGGCCAATCTAACAAGACAAGAGATGCCTTTCGGGATTGGTGCGTTAAGGAGCGTTCTGGCTCCATTCTGGGTATGCTTGATACAATTGAGGCTCAAGCAATAGATCCCGCTTCCAATCGCTGGCCGCTTCCACCATCTCTGCAATGGGATGAAGGTGCCCAAAGAAGACTCTTTGAGCGTTTGGCAGGTCCTTGGATGGGAAAGCACCGGCGTCGTGGTGTTCCCTATATCTGGATTGTGAACCACCTCGCCGATGGCCGGGGCCAGACGTCACCACGTTCATTCTTGGAAGCCATCAAGAAGGCTGCCGAGGACTCCCAGCGCTATAGCGACTATCACTTGGCGCTTCATTTTGAAAGCCTCAAGCGTGGCGTACAGGTTGCTTCTGAAATTCGTATTAATGAATTAGCCGAAGACCATCCCTGGCTTAAAGAGTTAATGACTCCCTTGGCTGGTCTTACGGTTCCCTGTTCCGAGGAAGCCATCTACGAGAGATGGGTCGAAGAAATAATAACGAATCCCGATCAGGTGTTTGGTATCGCTAAAAGCCTGCCAAACAGCTTTCGAAATCAAGGAAGTTTGGGTGTTTTTCGCTATCTAGAGCAATTAGGATTGATTACCTTTATGCGGGATGGTCGTATTAATATGCCCGATCTCTATCGCGTTGGCTTCCGTCTTGGTCGCAAGGGTGGCGTCAAACCTGCACTTCGTACATCTCAACAAGTCTGATGAAACATACGTTTGGTTGTCAACCTGAGTCAAAAACAAACGATCACCGTGGCGCCATAGCTGCGCAGCTGGCTGTCCGCAGTCAGCAGCAGCATCGGCTCCACCCTGCTCTGGCACACCAGCAAACGATCAAAGGGATCCCGGTGGACGCCATTAGTTTCCAGATCCCCCACGGCCAGCAAATGGGCGTTGCTGATCGGCAGCCAACGGAACCCCTGCAAGGGCACCTGCCGCTCCAATTCCGGCAGATCCACCTGCAGCCGGCCGATCGACAGCTTGATCGCCATCTCCCACAGCGACGCCTGGCTGACGAACACCTCCGCCTCCGGCGCCTGCGCCCGCTCCAGCACCGGCTGCGGCAGCCGTGCATCGCCGTTCAGCCACCACAACACCAAATGGGTATCGAGCAGCAGCCGGGTCACTGCAACGCCTCAAACATCCCATCCAGGGGCGCATCGAAATCATCCGCCAGCGCAATCTGGCCGCGCATCGCCCCGGGTGCTGCCACCGACTGGGCCGGAGCCTGCCAGGCCACCAGCCGCGCAATCGGCACCCCAGAGCGGGCGATCACCACCTCTTGCCCTTGCTCCACCTCATGCAGCAGCTGGGAGAGATGGGTCTTGGCTTGGTGCACGTTCACCAGCTGTTGGCTTGCCAGGGGGTGGTCGGCCAGGGGCCGATTCGTCGGGGGCTCCTTCGCGACGGCCATCAGACAGCGCCTTGAACTAAGTCTTAGCTTAGTTGCCCCGCAATGCTGCGGCTGGGAAGCGCTGGAGCTGGACCGATGACCCCTACCTCCCCCCGCAACCTGCTTGAGGCACTGATCCAGAAGCTGCGGGGCTGCAACATCCACGGCGATGCCGAAGAGCCCCCTGTCGCCATCCTCTGGACCGATCCCCGCAGCGAATGGAGGCCCCTGATCCCCCTGCTGCGCCAACAGCTGCCCGAACTGCTCTGCCTGGGCGATTACGACCCCGAGCACCAGCAGGGCCCGGCGCTGTGGCTGCGCTGCATCGTCGATGGCAGCCTGCCGATCGCTGAGGCCGCAGCCGGCCGGCCGGCCGTGATCTATCTCCCCGGCATCAGCCGACAGGAATTACGGGCCGGTGAGGGCTGCCCCTGGACCCTGGAGCCCCTGATTGAGTTGATGTTCCGCGGTTGCCTCTGGTTGCAGCGCAACGGTCGCGATTGGACCCTGGCCGCCTTCCTGGGCTCCAGCGATGCCTTGGGCCTTGATCTGGCCGGTGATCAAGCCACCAAAGCCGCCCTCAGCCGCGCCCTGGCAGAAGTGGCCACCGTCTCGCTCGATCAGTTGCGCGGCAAGCGGCTGGAAGCAGACGATTTCGATGCCCTGCTGGCGGATGATCCCACCCGCGACCTGCTGCAGTGGCTGGCCGCTCCCCAGGCGTTCCAGCAACGCTGTGGCGGCGAGCGCTGGAGCGCCCTCAGCGCCATCTGGAAAAAGGAGCTCAAGTTTGATCCCGCCAAGGACGGGGAGCTCGACGCCGCCGAGCGACTGGTCAAAAGCAAGGGTGCCTGGAGCAAGGTGTGGCAACGCTTTGCCGACAACCCCACAGCCTTTGCCGGCATCGCCGAGCTGTTGCGTCGGGCTGCTCCAGCGGCAACCAACCAGGGCGACCTGCTGGCGGGGGCCAGCGACGACTCCCGTTGGCCCCACCGCAATGACGCCCGAGAACTAGAGGTGCAAGATGCCCTCAAGGGCCTGGCTGCGATGAGCCACGCCGAAGCCTGCCGCACTGTGCGTGATCTGGAGAACCAGCACCGCGAGCGGCGCAACTGGATCTGGGCCCAGCTCGGTCTCTCGCCCCTGGCGCTGCTGCTCGAACCGCTAGGCCGCCTGGCCCAGCGCGCCGATCAACCCCTGGTGGGGGCAACCCCTGAGGATTTCATCGCCCTCTACACATCCACTGGCTGGGAGGCCGACCTCAGCGCCTGGCAGGCCATCGCCATGGCCAACCCTGCCCAGGAAGAGGTGGTGCGCAAAGTGGTGGCCGCCCTGCTGCGCCCCTGGCTGGACAGCAGCGCCAGCCGTTTTCAACAGGCTGTCGCCAACTGCAACCTCCCTGCTCCAGTCAATCAAGACATCATCAGCGCCGATCCAGGCGAAGTGCTGCTGTTTGCCGATGGCCTCCGCTACGACGTGGCCCGCCAGTTGCAAAAAGAACTGGAGGTGATGGGCATCACCGGCAGCCTCACCACTCGCTGGGCGGGGCTGCCCAGCGTCACCGCCACCGCCAAGCCGGCAATCACGCCCCTAATCGCTGACATCCAGGGCCAGGCCCTGCCGGAAGACTTCGCCCCAGCCTTCAGCTCCGGTAAACCCACCAGTGCCGCCGAGCTGCGCAAGGCCCTCGCCGCCCTGAGCTACACGATCCTCACCGACGGCGACCTCAACCTGCCGGCCAGTGCCGAAGCGCGGGGCTGGCTGGAGACCGGCGACCTCGATCACCGCGGCCACCAACTCCAGAACGATCTGCCGCGCCAGATCCAGCCGGAAATCGCCCGGCTGGCCCAACGCATCCAGAATTTGCTGGCGGCCGGCTGGTGCTCCATCAAGGTCGTCACCGACCACGGCTGGTTGTTCTGCCCCGATGGCCTGCCCAGCGCCGAGCTGCCCAAACACCTCACCGCCAGCAAGTGGGCCCGCTGCGCCGCCATCAAGGGCGAATCCCAGGTGCCGGTGCCCACCGCCGCCTGGAGCTGGAACCCCAGCGA
>JBILDB010000091.1:0-8240 GCA_044352805.1 Cyanobium sp. | reverse complement strand
CATGGCTTTGCAACCCGCCGCTGGCGCCCGTGATCTGCATCCCCGCGATGTGGAGAGCAACCGCCGTCTCTGCGATCTCCTGGCCCAGGTCTATCGCCTATGGGGTTATGAGGAAGTGACGCCGCCCACGATCGAAACCCTGGAGACCCTGGAGGCCGGAGGCGCGATCAGCGGCCGGGAGTTGGTGCGTCTGGTGGCGGACCAACCCCTGGGTCTGCGGCCTGAGCTGACTGCCTCGATTGCCAGGGCCGCCAGCACCCGCCTGCGCCACCGCCCCCGCCCCCTGCGGCTTTGGGCCACAGGCACCACCTTTCGCAGCAGTACCGATGACGGGGGCGGTCTGCGCATCGAAGAGCGCCTGCAAAGCGGTGTGGAGCTCCTGGGGGACGGCTCGGCTGCGGCGGACACCGAGTTGATCCACTTGCTGCTGGCGGCTGCGGCCACCCTGGGCCTGCAGGAGCGCCACCGCCCCACCCTGCTGGTGGGGCACCACGGCCTTTTGGGGGCCCTGCTAGAGGACATTGCCAGTGATCAAAGGCCACTGGCGCGCCGGGCCCTCACCGGCTACGACCCCCTGGCCATCGAAGCCTTGGCGGTGCCGGAGGTCCAGCGGCGCCGCTTGCAGTCCTTGCTGCGACTGCGGGGAGAAGCCAGCAGTGTGCTCTACCAAATCGAGCAATGGCTGGGGCCGGTGCCCCTGATTGCCAGCCTGTCTGCCACATTGGCCAGCGTCGGGCCCGCCGCCGAGAGCATGGGCCTGCGGTTACAGCTAGATCCCAGCTTTCAGCCCCACTTCGATCTCTATGACGGCCTGGTTTTGAAGCTGGTTTGCCAGGGCGGCGAGGCACCGGTGGCTATTGCCAGCGGTGGACGCTACGACGGCCTGGTGAGGCGTTTTTGCACCGACCCCCTCCAGGGGGCGGGCACTGGCTTTGGCTTTGACATCGGGGCGATCCGCGAGCTGCTGGAGGGCACCCCTGGCCCCACCGTCCCCGCCAGGCCCTGGCTGGTGGCGGTGGCGACGGCGGCGGACCTGCCCCGGGCCCTGGAGCGACTGGCCGAATGCCATGGCCGGGGGGAGGCAGCCGAGTTGTGTCACCAGGTTTGTGCCGATGGCGCCGAGGCCGAACGCATCGCCAACGAGCGGGGTTGCTGCGGTGCGCTCTATATGGCGGCATCTCCTTAGGATCCGCCCAGCTTTCGCCGCACCATGGCCCACACCATCGTCACCGAGATCTGCGAGGGGGTGGCCGATTGCGTGGATGCCTGCCCGGTGGCTTGCATCCATCCCGGTAAGGGGGCCAACCGCAAGGGCACGGCCTTCTACTGGATCGACGCCGACACTTGCATCGATTGCGGCATCTGCCTGCAGGTCTGTCCGGTGGCGGGGGCGATCCTGCCGGAGGAGCGGCCTGAACTGCAGCGCAGTACCGGTTGAGCGCCGATACCGCCATCGGCACCGGCTTTGGCTGCCTTGGCCCTTAGTGCACGCCTCGACCCCGACGGCAGGGTGGAAATCCGGACTTGGCCTAGCCCCATACCCTTATTGCAGAGTGGGCTGACGCCGTAAACGACGCACAGTGCTTCAAAGCGAACAGGGTCAGATTCAGATCCACACCGAGAACATCTTCCCGATCATCAAGAAGGCCGTTTATTCAGGCCACGAAGTTTTCTTGCGGGAGCTGGTCAGCAATGGCGTCGATGCCATCAGCAAGCGGCGCATGGCGGCCATGGCGGGGGATTGCAGCGAAGGCGAGGAGGGGAGGATTCGCATCCATATCGATCGTGAGGCTAAAACACTGACTATTAGTGATAACGGCATTGGCATGAGCGCCGATGAGGTGAAGCGCTATATCAATCAGGTGGCTTTTTCCAGTGCCGAAGAATTCTTAGAAAAGTACAAGCGCGAAACCGATGCAATTATTGGTCACTTCGGCCTCGGTTTCTATTCCAGCTTTATGGTAGCCCGCCAGGTTGATCTGATCAGCCTCAGTGCTAGGCCCGGTTCGGAGGCGGTGCGCTGGAGTTGTGATGGATCCCCAAACTTTACTTTGGAGGGGGCCGAGCGCAGCGAGGCGGGCACCGATGTGGTGCTGCACCTGCAAGAAGAGGAGCTAGAATATATCGAACCTGCCCGTATTCGCAGCCTCATTACCACCTACTGTGACTTTCTGCCGGTGGCGGTGGAGCTGGAAGGCGAGACGATCAACAAGCGGGAAGCCCCTTGGCGCAAGAGTGCCCGGGAGTTGAGCAAGGATGATTATATAGAGTTTTATCGCTATCTTTACCCCTTCCAGGGTGATCCCCTGTTCTGGGTTCATCTTAATACTGATTATCCTTACACCCTCCAAGGTATTTTGTATTTCCCGCGCCTCGGCGGTCGTTCCGACTGGGAAAAGGGTGAGATCCGGCTCTATTGCAACCAGGTATTCGTTAGCGACTCGATCAAGGAGGTGGTGCCCCGCTATCTGCTGCCGCTGCGCGGTGTAATCGATTCACCAGACATTCCCCTCAACGTCAGCCGCAGTGCCCTGCAAACCGACCGGCGGGTGCGCTCCATCGGGGGCTTCGTGGCCCGCAAGGTGGGCGATCGGCTCAAGGAGTTGTACCGCCAGGAGCCGGCCCGCTACGCCGAGATCTGGGACGCCATTGCTCCCTTCATAAAGGTTGGCGCCATGGAGGACGACAAGTTCGCCGAGCAGGTGGGCGACCAGGTGTTGTTCGGCACCAGCGCCGCTCCCCAGATTGCCGACGACAACAGCACAGATACGAGCGCCGATGGCGATAGTCCGTCTGCTGAGGCCCATGCCGATCCGATCGCCTGGGGCGACAAGGCCTACACCACTCTGGCGGGCTATCGGGGACGGCTGGGGGCCGACAACGCCAACCGCATTCTTTATTGCACCGATGAGGCGGGCCAGGCGGGAGCGTTGGCGTTGTGGAAAAGCCAGGGCGCCGAAGTGCTCTTAGCCGACAGCTTCATTGACACCCAATTCCTGCCCTGGCTTGAATCCCGCCACGGCGAGCTGCGCTTCCAGCGGGTCGATGCCGAGCTGGACGCCAGCCTGCAGGAAAACGAAAGCGGCCTCACCGACGCCGAGGGCAAGGACGACAACGACAACCTGCGCGACCTGTTCAAGCAGGCCCTCGCCGATGACCGCATCACCATCCAGGTGCAGTCCCTCAAGGGCGAGGAAGCTCCGGCGGCCCTGATTCTGCTGCCCGAGCAGATGCGCCGCCTCAACGACATGGGAGCCCTGATGGAGCAACGCCTGCCTGGCCTGCCCGACCACCATGTTCTGTTGGTGAATCGCCGTCACCCCTTGGTGGCTGGGTTGCTGAAGCTTTCCCGGGGTGCGGTGCTGACCACAGGGGCGGGCTCGGGCGGATCCCCCAGCCAACAACTAGCCAGCGATCTGGGCCGCCATGTTTATGACCTGGCCCGTCTGGCGGTAGGCGGACTGGCTCCCGAAGATCTAGCTGGCTTTCAGCAACGGGGCACCAGCGTGATGGGTCAGCTGATGCAGCGTACGCTCTAAGTGCCCTCCCTTGCCATTTGGTAAAGTCTCCAATTACTGGCCGTTTCCGGGCCTTAGCCGTTTTCCCCTGTCATGTCCCGCGTCTGTGAACTCACCGGTAAGCGTGCCAACAACGGCATGGCCGTCAGCCACTCCCATGTCCGCACCAAGAAGCTGCAGCAGGTGAACCTGCAATATCGGCGCCTTTGGTGGGCCGAGGGCAATCGTTTCGTCAACCTGCGGGTCTCTACCAAAGCCCTGCGGACCATCCAGAAACTCGGCCTGGGTCGTTATGCCCGCGAACTGGGGGTGGATCTGCGCCGTTTCTGAAGTCCATCCCCCCTTTTGCGGATTACTTTGATGCGCCGCCGTCAGTTACTTGGCCTGGCTGCTTCTGCCCTTCCGTTTGGCCTTGTCCTGGCCTGGTCAGTAGCTCCGGCCGAGGCCATCGGCGGCGTGCTTCCCGAGCTTGACAAGCTGGCTCCTTCATTTGATCTCGATGGTGTGGCGCCTCCCCAGGTAGGCCTATCCACCAAGGACGATGCCAGCCCCATCCCTGTCCGCCTGCGTAACTCTGACTTTCAGGGACGCTGGCTGGTGCTTTATTTCTATCCCAAGGATTTCACCAGCGGCTGCACCCTGGAGGCCCGATCTTTTCAGGCGGCCCTAGCCGACTTCCAGCGACTCGGCGCCGACGTGGTCGGCGTTAGCGCCGATGGGGCCGAAGCCCATATTTCCTTCTGTGCCTCCGAGGGACTGACCTATCCCCTGCTCTCCGATCCCGGCGGCAACGTCAGTCGTATCTATGGCTCCTGGCTGGCGCCCTATTCACAGCGCCATACCTTTTTGATTGACCCCAATGGCCAACTTCGGGCCCGCTGGCTGGGGGTGCGGCCCCTGGGCCATGGCCAGGAGGTGCTGGCCGAATTGCAACGGCTGCAGCAGCTAGAGGCCAGCCCAGGATGACCCCCGCCAAGGTCCCGTTCAGCCTGCATCGATCCCCTGACCTCGCCCGTCATCGGTTGGTGCTAGCTGCCGTGGCCGTTGTGGCGTCGCTGTTGGCCTTGCCGCGACTAGCCCCGGCCCTTGCCGCTGCGGCCTCGGGTGGGGCCAGCCTGCACGTGCTGGCGGTGGCCGATACGGGCAGTGGCAACCGTCACCAGATGGCGGTGGCCCAGCAGATGGCACTGGTGAACCGGCGCCAGCCGGTGGATCTGGTGCTGCTGGCAGGGGACAATGTTTATCCGGATGGCGATCCGGCCCAGTTGGATCGGCTCTTTGTGAAGCCTTATCAGGAGCTGCTGGCCAACAAGGTGCCTTTTTTTGCGGTGATCGGCAATCACGACATCCGCACCCGCAATGGTGAGGGTCAGGTGGCCTATCCGGCTTTTGGTATGGGGGGCCGCTGGTACAGCCTGCGGCGGGGACCGGTGGAATTCTTCATGTTGGACACTAACGTCAATGCGCCTTGGCAGCACCAACTGCCCTGACTGAAGGGAGCCCTGGCCCGCAGTACGGCCCCTGGAAAGTGGTGGTGGGCCACCACCAGCTCTACTCAGCGGGCTATTACGGCGACGATCAGGCTGGTATTGCCCGCCTGACGCCATTGTTCAAGCGCTATGGCGTGCAGCTTTATATCAATGGTCATGACCATAACTACGAGCGCACCCGGCTTATCAATGGCACCACCTATATGACGGTGGGCGGAGGTGGCGCCTACCTACGAACGGTGCTGCCTAATCGGAACACCGCCTACGCCACCAGCCAGCACAGCTTTGCGGGACTCAACTTTGAGCCCAAAAAACTGCGCATTGAAGGCTGGAATGCCGAGGGTCAGCGCATCGATCAGGCGGTGTTGTCCGTAGCCGCTGACTGATTGCGGTGGCTGCTCTAGGCCAACTCCTGGCCCAAGGGACTGGTCCAAAGGACTGGTCCAAGGGAATTGTCGTTGCTGGGCCCATGGACTTTGGTCACCAAGCGTGCTAGCAGCGCCCTTCGACATTCCTGCAAGGGTTGAGTTGTCGCCGTGCTTTGCCGCCGTATCCCCACTTCGGCTTTGGTTGCCAGGGGTGGGCTCGGCTTCCCCATCCTGGCGGAAAGGGGGGTCAGCGATTGAGCATCAATACTCATTGCCCTGGTCACAGGTGCTTTAGTAACGGAAATTCATTTTTCTTGACATGACCTTTCAACCTGGAGATTTGATCAGCATTAGCCAAAAACCAGGCACCACCTATCAGGTGGTCAATTTCGACGATTTCTCCGATTGTGTCTGGGTGCGGCGCTGGCCGCTTGATGCCCGCAGTTCAGCCACCTTTGCTGTCCATGGCAGTGAGATCAGGCCCCAGGTGGCGGAGTTACGTAGATGATTCCCCCAGTGACCACAGTGCTGAACCGCCTGCTCTTCTCTGTCTGGAGGCTTGCCCTGTTGGCGGGATTGGCGGCCAGTATCGCCGAGTTCTACATTCTGGAAATCGGCTCATCCTGAAGTCCCAGGGCGGCCAGACCTAGCTACGAGTGGGGGTGTCGTTCAGATTCCCTGTTCTACTGGTCTCCGCCACAGATCAGCCGCGAAAGAGTGATGGAGCCGACCCCCTTGGGCCGGTCCCTCCTTGCCATGGCGTTGTTATAGCGCCACAGTCGGGGTAATCCGTTGCCCCAGAGACCCGGCCATGGTCCGCGCCCCGATCACGCGCAATCCCCCCTGCTTCGACCAAGCCGGCCTGACCTACAGGCCGGCCGCAGACCGTTTCCACAGCCAGAACCTCTGGCTAGATAGTTGGCATAGCTTCAGTTTTGCCGGCCATTACGACCCTGAGTGGAGTGGTTTTGGACCATTGCGGGTGATCAACGAGGACCGCATTCAGGCCGGCAACGGTTTTGGTATGCATCCCCATGCCGACATGGAGATCATCACCGTGATGCTGGCGGGCGAATTGCACCACCAGGATTCCATGGGCCACAGCCAAGCCTTGCGCTGCGGTGAGGTGCAGCGGATGACTGCCGGCAGCGGCATCGTGCACAGCGAAACCAACCCTTCGGCCGCCCCCTGCCACCTGTTGCAGATCTGGATCGAGCCCAGCGGCAAGGGTCTTTCTCCAGGCTACGAACAGAAACCCTTCCTGATCGAGCGGCATTGGACGTTACTGATCGATCCCCAGGGCCAGCAGGGGGCCATGGCCATCAACAGGCCCGTGCGGCTCTGGCGGGCCCGTGCTGGCGCCGGCCAAGAGCTTGGTTGTCCGGTGGCACCTAATGCCCAAGGCTGGATTCAGATGATTGCGGGCGAAGTAATCGGGAGTGATATTGCTCCAGCTGAGACGCTTGCGAATCTGACACCTGCAGGTGCCATGGTCCCAAGCCAGAATTTCCAGGGCGAGGCCGAGGCTGACGCCCAGCCAGCAATCGCGGTGGGCCCGATTATTGGTGTCTTGCGCCAGGGTGACGGGCTTGGTTTTGCCCCCGGCAGGCCGATTACGCTTGAGGCCGGCGATCAGGGCGCCGACTTGCTGCTGTTTGAACTGCGCTGATTTACGGGGCCAGGGGCGATTCTGCAGTTCGGGTTTTGTATAAGCCTCCCCCTGGTCCGGCGCTGCCGCTGCCAAGATCAGCCATCGGCGGCCCTTGGCTGTCCCACCCCAAGGGTCCATGAGCACCGAACCTGACCTTTCGCCCCCGCCCGGACCCCTCACCCATCTCGATGCGGCCGGCGCCGTGCGCATGGTGGAGGTGGGCGATCGGCCCGCCACGGTGCGCCAGGCCGTGGCGGAAGGTTTTTTGCGCATGGCCCCGGCGGTGTTGGCGCTGGTGCTGGAGGGCAGGGCCCCCAAGGGGGATGTGCTGGCCGTGGCCCGGGTGGCGGCGATTCAGGCGGCCAAGCGCACCTCGGAATTGATTCCCCTCTGCCATCCCCTGCCCTTGAGCGGCGTTCAGGTGCTGATCGAAGTGGCCGCTGATGGCAGCGGCTTGCGCCTCGAGGTCTCCGCCAGCACCACGGCCCCCACCGGTGTCGAGATGGAGGCCCTGATGGCCGTCAGCGTCGGTCTGCTCACCCTCTACGACATGGTTAAAGCGAGCGATCCGGCGATGGTGCTAGGGCCTGTGCAGTTGCTGCGCAAGTCGGGCGGCCGCTCGGGGGTTTGGGCGCGCCAGAGCCAGCCGAGTGATGCCAGTAACGCTGCCGCCAGCCATGGCTGAGCCTTTCCCCCCCGAAGGTCTTCCCCTGGCGGAGGCTCGTCGCCGCGTGCTCAGCAGCCTCAAACCGCTTGCCGGACGCGAAACCGTGACCCTGCTGGCGGGCCTCGATCGGGTGGCGGCGGTGGCGGTGCGGGCCAGCGCGGCGGTGCCGGGTTTTCCTGCAGCCATCCTCGATGGCTATGCCGTCAGCGATGAGCTTCCGCCTGCTGTGGGGCGCCAATGGTCCGTGGTCGGTCGCTCAGCTCCAGGCCTTCCCTGCCTAGACACCCTTCAGCCTGAACAGGCGATTCGCATCCTTACCGGTGCCCCCTTGCCCCCTGGGGCCGCGCGGGTGTTAGCCCAGGAGCTGGTGCGGCGCGAGGCGGAGGTCATCCAGCTGATCGCCGAAGCGGGTCCGGCCCGTTGGATTCGCCCGGCCGATGAGGAAGGGGCCCAGGGGGACCTGCTGTTGCCCGCAGGCCATCGCCTCGGGCCTGCCGATCTGGGGCGCCTGGCCGGATGCGGTGTCGAAAGCCTCGAGGTGGTGAA
>JBILDB010000090.1:0-8245 GCA_044352805.1 Cyanobium sp. | reverse complement strand
AACCAGGGGTTGGAGAAGGCCGGCACCTGCACCAACGGGCGATCGCTGCGCGCTGCCAAAGCATGGCCCATCTGGGCCAGACAGAGGGTGGTGAACACCATGGTTTTCCAGGGGGCACCGCTACGGTAGGCATATACCATTAGGGCAATACTGAAGGCCGCAAAAATCACGCCAATGCGTAAGATGTAAGCACCAACTCCCCTAGCAAAAATAGTTTCTCCCGGCTCGGCCGGTGGCCGTGACATCAGGTCTCTCTCGCCGGGTTCCAGGGCGAGTGCCAGGGCCGGTAAACCATCGGTCACCAGATTCATCCAGAGAATCTGCAATGGCGTCAGGGGGACTCCAGTGATTCCTAAAAGGGGAGTGGCGGCGATGGTAAGCAGTTCGCCGACATTGCTGCCCAGAATGTATTTGAAAAAGCGGCGGATGTTGGCATAAACCAATCGCCCCTGCTCAACCGCATTGACAATCGTGGCGAAATTGTCATCGAGCAGCACCATGTCGGCGGCCTCCTTGCTCACCTCGGTGCCGGTCAGGCCCATCGCCACACCGATATGGGCCTGCTTCAGGGCAGGGGCATCGTTGACACCATCGCCGGTCATGGCCACCACCTGGCCGTTCGCCTGGAGGGCCCGGACAATTCGCAATTTCTGCTCGGGTGGCACGCGGGCAAAAACACTGCAGCGCTGCACCAATTGGCGCAACTGCTCGTCGTCACTGGCCTCCAGCTTCTGACCCAGCACCACCTCGTCGGCGCCAGAACCTTGGCCAGGGCCCCTGCTCTCTTGCAGCAGCCCAATGCCCGTGGCAATAGCATGGGCCGTGAGCGGATGGTCGCCGGTGATCATCACGGGCCGGATGCCGGCTTGGCGGCAACGATGCACCGCCTCGGCCACCTCAGGTCGGGCTGGATCAAGTTGGGCCATCAGGCCCAGCAAGACCTGCTTTTCCACTGGCTGCTCCGGACCGGCGTGGTGCGGGGCAGCGGCAAAAGCCAGAACCCTCAGGCCCCTGGCGGCCAGCTCGCGGGCCTGGCCCAGCCACCATTGGCGCTGGGGTTCATCCAGCGCTTCCACCCCGGAGGGCGCCAGCCAGCGGTCACAGGTGTTCAGCAGCACTTCTGGAGCCCCTTTGCTCAACAGCAACGTGCCCGAACCTTTAGCTGCAGCACCCAAAGGGGCCTGCAGTTCCCCGTCCGCGTCGCCCACCCAGACCGCCATCCACTGGCGCTCGGAACTGAAGGGAATCTCACTCTGGCGGTGGAAGCGCTGGCGCAGCTCCTCCGCCCCTTGGCCAGCCTTGGCTGCCGCCACCACCAGGGCGCCCTCGGTGGGATCGCCCAACACATCCCAACCGCCCTCAGGTTGGCTGTTGAGTTCGGCATCACTGCAGAGCGCTCCTGCCTGGAGCAACAAGTCCACGGCGCCTGGGGCCGTCCCCTGCCGTTGGGCGAAGGGGACGGTAAGGGGCGAAGGGGTCAAGGTGCCGATGGGCTCATAGCCCTGGCCACTGACGGCGATGGACTCAGTGCCACAGCGCAATTCCTGCACCACCTGGCGGTTTTGGGTGAGGGTGCCCGTCTTGTCCGAACAAATCACTGTGACTGATCCCAGGGCCTCCACGGCCGGCAGGCGCCGGATCAAGGCGGCTCGCTGCACCATGCGTTGGGTGCCGATGGCGAGGGTGACGGTGATCACGGCCGGCAACCCTTCCGGCACGATCGCCACCGCCATCGACAGCGCCACTTCCAGCAAATCAAGCAAGGGCTGACCCAACAGCCAGCCACCCAGCACCACCAAGGCCACCAGGACCAGGGCGCTACTCACCAGCACATTGGCGAGGCCATCCAGGCGCTGTTGCAGCGGGGTGGTTTCACCACCGGCGGTATTGATCAGCTCGGCGATCTGGCCCAGTTCCGTGCCCATGCCCGTTTGGGTGACCAGGGCTGTGCCGCGGCCCCGGGCGACCTCGGTACCCTGAAAGACACAGTTGCGCCGATCGAGCACCGGCGTTGCCCCATCAAGCACCAGCTGGGAGCGTTTCTCCACCAACTCCGCTTCCCCGGTTAGCGCCGCCTCGCGCAGACCAAGATCAGCTCCCTCCAGCAGGCGCCCATCGGCGGGCACCCGGTCCCCCGCCTCCAGCCGGATGCGATCACCGGGCACCAACTGCTCGCTTGAGATCCGATCCCAGCGGCCGTCGCGGCAGACCGTGACCATGGGCTGGGCCATGCGGCGCAGGGATTGAAGCGCATTTTGGGCCCTGGATTCCTGCAAATACCCCAGCAGCGCATTGAGCCCGACGATCAGCAGGATCGCCAGGGCATCCTTCGGAAAGCGTTGATTCAGATAGGCCACCGTCGCCGAAACGGCCGCAACCGCCAGCAGCATCAGCAACATGACGTTGCTGATTTGGTCCCAAAGGATTCGCCAAGGACTGCGCCCAGCACCCAGCTCAATGCGATTGGGCCCATGCTCAGCCAGGCGGGCGGCGACCTGGGCTGTGGAAAGGCCGTCTTCACCGCTGGCGAGCAGGCTCTGGCATTCCTGAGCCTCCAGGGCATGCCAGGGCTGCCGCTGCGGGGAAAGTGTCAAGAGAGGTTGTTGGCGGAGCGCCGCAACCTTAATCAGAAATAAGAGGCTTTGAGGGGAGCGAGATATAGGTTTGCCCAACTCGCCCACCACAGCGGCCGGCTCATGGAGCGCCACACCGTTTTTGACTGGCTGCGCCGCATGGTCATTGGCAGTCCCCTGCCGACCAGCGCCAGCCACGAAGAGCGCTATAGCAATGCGGAAGCCCTGGCGATTCTCAGCTCCGACGCCCTTTCATCCGTGGCCTATGCCACCCAGGAGATCGTGCTGATCCTGGGCATGGCCGGGGCCGCTGCCCTCAGTTTCACCCTGCCGATCACGGGCCTGATCGTGCTGCTGATGTTGATCGTTGGCACTAGCTACCGCCAAACCATCAAGGCTTACCCCCATGGCGGCATCTATTGACTACGTGCTCACGGTGGCGGTGAGTACGGCGGCGGGCATTGCCGCCCTCACCTCCTATTTCCCGGGCCTGGAGGGCCAAAGGGTGCCGCTTTGCCTGCTGGCGGTGTTCCTGGTGATGCTGGCCAACCTGCGGGGCATTAGTTCGAGCGCCAAGTTGTTGAGCCTGCCCACCTATCTCTTCCTGGGCATGATTTTTCTGTTGCTCGTGGCGGGTGCCTTCAAGACCGGCCAGGGGCTGTTGCCCGCCATGCCCGTGGCCAGCCAACAAGCCTTAACCGCTTCTGTGTGGTGGTGCTGCCCGTATTCGTGACCAGGCATCGCTGGGAGAACCTGCTCCACAACCAATCGACGATCCTGCTGCGCAGTGCCCTACGGGCCCAGGGCACCCGGGTCGTGACGACGGTCGGGTTTTATCTCTGAATCTTGCCCCCTATGGGGGGAAGACTCAAGCCAGGCCCAGATTCAGTTCTGGGAAGGCTGGCGGCGACGCCGTTGGCGCAGGGAATCGGCCAGGGACAGGGCCAACAGCACCACTCCGATCAGGCCCGTGACCCACTCAGGCAGGTGTACCCCTTGATGGCCAAGCCAGATGCTGGCCAGCATCAATAGACCCAGGGCACCGATGGCGTAGTGGGCACCATGCTCTAGATACACCAGTTGGTCCAGGGCCTTTTCCCTGCTCAGCATCAAGGTGAGCGAACGGATGAACAGGGCACCGAGACCCAGGCCCACCATGATCAGGGCCAGGTTACTTGTAATTGCGAAGGCACCGATGGTGCCATCAAGGCTGAAGGAGGCATCGAGCAGTTCGAGATAGATCAGGCTCATCAATCCCCCCCCGGCCGCCAGACGGGCACCGGCCTGCTCCTCATCGCCAAAGGCTTCGGCTAGGGAAGTGCTGAGTAACTGCAGCACCAGGCCAATCACTCCGGCGATCATGACGTCACCCCGCAGGGTCGCCGGCAGGCTCGCCACCAGCAGCAGCAGCACAATCAGAGCGAGGGCAATTTCAAGGGCCTCAATGCGACCGGCGGCGCTGAGGCGCCGCTCCAGGGGGCCAAACCAATGCAGGGTCTTGGCCTCATTCAGGAAGTAGCGCAAAAAGACCATCAGCAAAAACATGCCGCCGAAGGCCAGGATGCGCGGCTCGGCCAGTTCCAGCAGTTCGCGGTAGCGGTCAGGGTGGTTGATGGCGGCATCAAAGGCCTGGCCCAGACCAACGCCGCCCGCCAGGGCCACCATCAGCAGGGGACCGAGCAACCGCACACCAAAAACCGGAAAGACCAGACCCCAGGTGAGGAAAAAGCGTTGCTGGGCCGGAGTCAACTTATCCAGTACACGGGCATTGACCACCGCGTTGTCAAAGGAAAGGGAGATCTCCAGCACCAGCAACACCAGGGTGACCCAGGCGGCGCTGGCACCCAGCCAGCCCATCACGATCGCCAGACCTGCGCCACAGCAGATGAGGGGGAAGATGAGGTAGCGCAAATAGCGCTGGGGCATCGGTTCAGGCAGAAAAGGAAGAACGCATCATCCTTCGCTGCCGAAACGGTCCCAGTCGTCCTCATCATTCAGGCGTTGGTGGCTCGCCCGCTAGCTCCTGTTGTTCAAGGCGACTCAGCAGCCTGGGCAGCAGCACGATCAGGGCCACGAGCACCAGGGCGCCCAATCCAAATTCGACGACCCCCTTGACCATCCGTTCGACGGGAATCCAGCGGCCCCCAAGCCAGGCCAAGCTGACCATGGTGGTGGCCCAGAGAGTTGCCCCGACAACATTGCAGAGCAAAAACTTGGGATAGGGCATGCCGACGGCCCCAGCCATCGGGCCGGCCACCACCCGCAGCACGGCAACGAAGCGACCAAGCAGCACGGATTTGCCGGCATGGCGCAGGAACTGGTCGCGCAGTTTCTCCAGCTGGGCCGGCGATTGGCCGAGCCAGCGGCCCACCTTCAAGATCAAACCCCAGCCCAGGCGCCTGCCCACCCAGTAACCAATGTTGTCGCCCAACACCGCCCCGCCGGCCGCCGCTCCCATCACACCCAAAATATTCAACTGGCCACTGCCGGCCGCATAACCGCCCAGCAGGGTCACCGTTTCCCCGGGCAAGGGCAGGCCGGCGTTTTCCAGCAACATGGCTGCGAAAATCACCACATACCCCCAGCGCCCAATCACTTCTTGGAGGCTGGCCATGTCAAAGCCGCCATCAAGAAAAGCAAGGGGGAGGTTCATGGAGAGGCCACGGGCCCACTAACCCTATCGCCAGTCCCGAGAGCACTCAGGCGTAAAACCGCCCTGGCAGCGATCACCGCATAGCTCCACTAAAATACCGATATGGCTGTTCGCCCCGTACTGCAACTCGGCGATCCCCGCTTGCGTCAGCCCAGCGCAGCCGTGGCTTCTGAAGTTCTGGGTACTGCCCAACTCGCCGCCCTGATCGATGACCTGCGGGACACGATGGCTGCCCGTACTGGCGCCGGCCTAGCCGCCCCACAGATCGCCGTGCCCCTGCGGGTGGTCATTTTTGGCATTACCCGCAACCCCCGTTACCCAGACGCACCCCCCATCCCCGAGACCGTCCTGATCAACCCGCAATGGTCCCCGGTGGGCAGCGACCAAACCGAGGCAGTCGAAGGCTGTCTGAGTGTGCCGGGGATGCGGCTGCCGGTGCTGCGGGCCTCCAGGCTGCACCTGGTAGCCCTCTCAGCTTGCGGCCAACGGATTGACAAGGAGGTGGAGGGGTTTGAAGCGCGGATCGTTCAACACGAGTGCGACCATCTCAATGGCGTGCTGCTTCCGGATCGGGTGGCACCCACTTGAACGCCACTTGAACGCCCCCGTCGCACTGAATGAACCGGCGCCGCGCTTACTTTGGCCGCCAACTCCCCCCCACGCCGGGTCATGGCCGACTTCCCCCCCGCCACCAGCACTGGCCCCCGCTGGTGGGTGCGGGGCGACCTGGATGGCTTCCTGGGACTGGGACTCGACAACCTGATCCAGCTGCTGCTGATCGTCTCGTTGTGTCGGGCGGTCCTGGGCTACCCAGACAGCTTGATCTTTGGCGTCATCCTGCCGGCTACCGGGGTGTCCATGCTTGCTGGCAACCTGGCCTATGCCCTCCAGGCCCGACGCCTGGCCCTCCAGGATGGCCGCAGTGACCGGACGGCCCTGCCCTTTGGCATCAACACGGTGAGCCTGTTTGCCTTCGTGTTTCTGGTGATGCTGCCTGTCAAGTTGGCGGCCTTGGGCCAGGGGTTGACGGAAGCCGAGGCGGTGCGACTTTCCTGGCAGGCCGGCCTGATGGCTTGCCTGGCCTCGGGCTTGATTGAGGCTGGGGGATCGTTTGTGGTGGGCCCCCTGCGCCGTTGGTTGCCGCGCGCCGCCCTGCTCTCCACCCTGGCGGGCATCGCCCTGGGATATATCAGCCTCGGCTTCTTGCTGCGCACCTATGCGGTGCCGGTGGTGGGACTGGCGGTGTTGGCGGTGGTGCTGTTGGCCTACTACGGCGACGTGCGGTTACCCCTGCCAGGGGGCTTGTTGGCGGTGCTGGTGGGGGTGGCCCTGGCGGGCGCCACTGGCCTCATCCAGATTGACGCACCCACCTGGCAGGCGAACCAGGCGGCCGTTGGCTTGCACCTGCCCCAGCCCCGGCTTGGCGACCTGTGGGCGGCTCGCAACCAGCTGCTCCCTTGGATTGGGGTCACGCTGCCCATGGGACTCTTTACGGTGCTTGGCTCCCTGCAAAACCTGGAGAGCGCCGATGCGGCAGGCGACCGCTACCCCGTGCGCAGTTCGCTTTTGATCAACGGCCTGGCCACGATCGCCGTGGCCGGCCTGGGGTCGTGCTTCCCGACCACGCTCTACATCGGTCACCCGGGCTGGAAGGCGATGGGGGCACGCCTGGGCTACGCCTGGCTAAACGGGGTGGTGATGGGACTGCTCTGCCTCCTGGGACTGATGGGTCTGGTGGGCCAGGTGGTGCCGATTGAGGCGGGCATGGCGATCGTGCTTTACATCGGCCTGGTGATGACTGCCCAGGCCTTCCAGGCCACTCCCAGCCACCATGCGCCGGCGGTGGTGCTGGGTCTGCTGCCCGGCCTGGCCAGTTGGGGTTCGATGCTGCTGAAGGCGGGATTGCGGGCCGGCGGGGCCGGCACACCCGGCCAAGCCTTTAGTCCGGCCCTGCTCGATCCGCTACGGGCGGCCGATGTCTGGGCTGCGGGGGCCTTCGCCCTAGAGCAGGGACAGATCGTGGCCGCCATGCTGCTGGCGGCAATGCTGGTTTACGTGATTGAGCAGCGCTTCCTGGCGGCGGCTCTCTGCGCCCTGGTGGCCGCGGCCGGGTCCTGGGTCGGTTTGCTGCATGCCTGGCGTTTCACCCCAGGCGATACGGTCCTGGATCCGGGCTGGGGGCACGGATCTTCGTGGGCGCTGGGGTATCTGGCGATGGCGGTGGTATTTAGCCTGGGGTGGTTGGCCCGTCGGGGATAACAACCTCAACCAGCCATCGATCGCTGAACTGCCTGCGAGGGCAGTGTTTTACGCCACGCCCGTTGCCTGTGTGACGCGGCCATCGATGATCAGGCGGTCAGCTTCTACAGGAACTTGCCCATTTCTCCAGGAAATTGCCCATCACCAGCTCATTCAAGAGCCGGTCACAGTCCGACAAACCAGCGGAACAGCAGATCTTAGTGGAGCTGGTCCAGCAGCAAGCGTTCGGAGCGGATCCCATAGAAAACCTGCAGCAGCAAGGCCAGCAGCAGCTGCTCCGAACCGATGGAGGGCCTTCCAGGGCATACAGCCTGCAGAAGGAGACTCTGCGCTCTTGTTGGCCTCGCATCAACGCTTGGCAAGCTGCCCAATTTTGGCAAAAGGGGCCGGGCTTTTCTGCAAAACCCTATGCCACGAACACCCCTCCGCTGAAGGCAGAGTCATAGGCGTACAAGCTGAGCATCTCAGCGCCTGTGACAGCGCTGAACGCCTTGACGTGAGGGCCTGCACCGGGACCAGCCCCAGTCACGATCTCCAACCGCAGATCACCATCAATGTCCGAAGCCGCAACCGTGACGCCACCAGCAAACTGCGGGTCGAAGGCGAAGAAGCTGCGGATCTCCTCCCCGCTCTTGCCGCTGAACACCTTGACGTGAGGGCCTGCGCCAGCTCCGGCACCAGTGATCACATCATCAATGCCATCGCCATCAATATCGCCTGCAGCAACATTTACGCCACCAGCAAACTGCCGGTCGTAGGC
>JBILDB010000089.1:0-8287 GCA_044352805.1 Cyanobium sp. | reverse complement strand
GCGGAATCTGGCCTTGCCGCCACGGCCGGATCAGCCCCGCCCGCCAAAGCCAGCGCGACTGGGGCCTCCCTGACGGCGGTGGTAGCCACCCTGGCCTTCACCGATCTGGCCTTCTCCTTAGACAGCGTGGCGGCGGCGGTGGCCGTCACCGATCGCTTGCCCCTGGTGATCGCCGGCGGCGTGATTGGCGTGATCGCCCTGCGGCTGACCGCCGAACTGTTCATCCGCTGGCTGGACGTATACCGCCACCTAGAAAATGCCGGTTACCTGGCGGTGGCCCTGGTGGGTCTGCGGCTGCTGTTGCGCCTGGCCTATCCCGATGTGGAGTTGCCGGAGTGGAGCCTGCTGGTGGCCGTGGGCGCCCTGTTCGCCTGGGGTTTCTCCAGCCGCCTGCCCGAAGCGGTTGCGGCCAGCGACCCTGAGTCGTGAGCAATGAAGGTCGAAATTCGCCAGATCGACAACGACCGCTTGCTTGAGCAGATCGAGGTTGAGGCGCTGGCCGACATCCCCCACCCGGGCCGCTGGTTGGTACTGGGCGACCGCAGCTTTCTGGTGCTGCAGCGCCGCCACCGCTACCGACTGCGCAACGGAATTTATGAACTGGCCTCCCTGGCCCTGCAGGTGAAGACCCAGCGCCAACCCACCGACGCCCGCTGGTGGCAAGGGGGTTGGG
Source organism: Cyanobium sp. (assembly GCA_044352805.1). GTDB lineage: Bacteria > Cyanobacteriota > Cyanobacteriia > PCC-6307 > Cyanobiaceae > Cyanobium. The sequence continues at coordinate 7,614 of JBILDB010000089.1, read as the reverse complement.
TGATCGGCGACCCCAGTTGCACCTACAACGCCCGCACCCCCCTGCTGCGCTGCGCCGTGCTGCCGGAAGGCCCCTGCGAACGCTGCGCCCATTACAGCCGCGTCTGAGCAGGCTCAAGGGCTGGCGGAGGACACACTACAATGAAATGAATAAAAAGCCGCTCCCTGACGATCCGCCTGGAAGATGACCTGGAGCAGGAGCTACAGGCCGCCTGTGCTGAAACCGTGGCGCCAGCGGGCGATGGTCGGGGCCATGGCGACACGTGGTTGACGTGGGAACAGGTGAAGGCCGATCTCGGGCTGCTCTGAGGTCCGCAGGTCCATGAGCCGGCAGCGGCGATGACAGCAGCGATGGCAAGGCCCTGCCCCAGGCGCGGAAGAGCGACGAACCAGGCCGCTCGATTGGTTTGGCTGCGCGACGGTGGCCTCCAGGCTGTGACAGGATCGGCCTGGGCCAGGTGCCGGCGCTGTGCTGCTGAGGTTTCGGGTAAAAGGCCCGTGCTGAAGGCTGGTGGAAGCAAGCCGGCGCGGCCCTGGCCCCAACCTTCACTTGAACCTGACGACCAGCAGCAGGGATGGACGCTTTTGAAATTGCCTACCCCCCTAAAATAAATTGAAAAATACATTATTACCTGTATCTCCAGAACTCCGGGCAGATAACAAACCAGTTTTCCAAATCCAGATGCTTACCCTTTCTCGCTCCTCAAGTCCATCCCTCAGCGCCAAGCGCCGCACCTCCAATCCCGACCGTCGCCGCTGGGCATCGCTGGCCAAGCCAGGCCTTGGCGTTGCCTTAGCGATGGGGGTGCTTACCGCCGGCCAGGCCCAGGCCTTAACAATCTCCATTTACAATTTGTTTAGCTTCGGCAGCAGTAAATATCGTACTTATCTTGCCGACCAACCCATAAGTTGGACACAAGCACGGAACTATGCACTCAGCCTAGGTGGGGGCTATGACCTTGTTTCTATAAATAGCACAGAAGAAAACACAGCAATTTTCAACCAAATAGTCCCAACACTTAACGGTACATTGTGGAGAACAGGTACCTTGTGTTGTGGTGGAGGGGAATACTTGACCGGTCCGTGGATTGGGCTGTTTCAAACGCCTGGCAGCACAGAACCTGCAGGCAACTGGCAGTGGGTTGATGGCACTTCATTAACTTCTAATGGCTACTCCAATTGGCTTCCCGGGATGCCAAACAATTCGCTGGGAGGAGATAACTTTGGCAACATCTTGGCATTTTCATCACTTTATCAGTGGGGCTGGAATGACGCTATTGACAACGCTGTCATAGAGTTTAATGGAACGGGGCCGGTACTCGCGTTCGTCGTCGAGGATGAAACGAATGGCGCCCCCGGTCCCCTGCCGATCTTCGGCGCCGGTGCTGCCTTCGGCTTCAGCCGCAAGCTGAGGAAGCGGATCAAAGGCAGCACCAACCCCGTTGCCAACAGCTACAGCCTCTGATCCGATACCTGGCACCTTTTGCGGCTGCCAGAGCCTGAGTGGCCTTGGGCGGTTGGCCTTGTTGAATCCCTAGCCAGCGGGCGGCATAAAGCCACCGCTGGCTATCAATTAACCAACAGGTTACGTCTATTTATTGCATAGTTTATTCGCATCTTTATCTCATTTGCCAACTGCCACCACAGTCCTCAAAGGTCAAGGTAATTACAATAACAGCCTCTCTTCCCAGCCGCTGGCCCTAGCTCCATTGGCCCGCTTGGACGTCTCGGCTAGCTGCTGTTTTTGCCCAGATCAACGCCGATTCGCTGCTCTCAGGGCCCCTTGTACTCGAAGGGATTGAACAGTGCCACACCGAAACCGTCGAAGTCCTTGACGTTGCGCGTGACAACGGTGAGCCCGTGCACCAGGGCAATGGCGGCAATCATGGCGTCTTCGTAGAGCGTGTCGGAGCGGCGGTGCATCAGCTGGGCCCAGCACCGAAAGGCCCGGCCATCCATGGGCAAGATGGTGCTGCTCTCGCTGAGCTGATCGAGCCAGGCTTCGATGGCGATGGCCTTGGCGGCATCCTGTTCCCGCGTGATTTCGATGCCGGCCTGGATTTCGCCCAGGCTCACCGAGGCGAGCTGCAGATTGGCGTTGTCGACGGCTTGGAGCCAGGCGAGCACGGCGCCATGGGGCCTGGGCTTGCGCAGCTCGGAGATGACGTTGGTGTCAAGCAGATACACCCTTGCCTCCCAACTCAACAACGGCCCGTCGCCGCGCCCTGCCGCGCTCTGGTGCCAGGGCTTCAATGCGGGGCTCCGCTGTCAGCAGCAACGCCTTGAGGGAGGGCCGCGAACGGACCTGGACCCTGCGCCATTCCTCAATCGGCACCAGCACAGCCGTTTCGATGCCACGACGAGACACCACCTGCGGCCCCTCTCGCTGGCAGGCATCGAGCAGCTCACTGAAGCGCGCCTTGGCGTGCTGCACGGGCCAGACCTCCATGACCAAATCCCTCTAATGACCAGTCCGATGACTAGTCTAAGACCCGGGCTGCTGCAAGCATGATTCGTGAGGCGCTGCGGCAGGAGTGGGGCGCGCCCTGATGCTGCTGCTCGACACCAACATCCTGATCGACGTGATGCGCGGCGAAGCCATCGCCCTGGCCTGGCTGGAGCAGCAGAACACCCGGCCATCAGCGTGATCAGCTGGATCGAGGTGCTGGTGGGCTGCCGCGGGGGTGAAAGCGACCGTGTGGAGACCTGGCTGGACACCTTTCCCCGCTTGCCGATCTCAACCTCGCCACCCGCAACAGCCGTGATTTCCCGCTCACGTTGGGCAGGGTGCTGCACCCTTCCCAGCTCTGAGAGCTGGTGAGGATCAGCCCGCCCAGATCTCCTTCAGTTCCACCACCAGGCCGGGGAAGTGGGGAGCTGCATCGAGGTGGGTGGCCGCTTCCAGCCGCCGGGGCTGGGCCCGTGGATCGGCCAGCGGTTCCCAGATCTCCACCGCCCGCTCCGTTGGAATCAACAGCCAGCCGAGGCGGGCGCCGTTGCTCTGGTAGGCGGCCATTTTCTGGCGCAGGGCGGTGAGGCCGCGGGGGCCTTCATCGCTGGGACTCGCAAGCTCGATTACTAGATCGGGACAGAGGGGAGCGAACCCGCGGCGCTCGGCGTCGCTGAGGGCCTGCCAGCGATCGATGGCCACCAGGGAGGCATCGGGGCTGAGTACGGAGTTATCCGGCAGGCGGAAGCCGGAAGAGCTATCGAAGAGCTTCAGGGGCAGGCCGCTGGCCCGCAGCGACAGGCCAAGCTCGACAAGCAGTGAGCCATTGCGGCCTCCAGTTTCGCTGCCATTGGGGGTCATCAGGATCAGGGAACCATCGGCGGCCAGCTCCAGCACCGCCTCGGGATTGGCCACGCATAGCTCAGCAAATTGCTCGGGACTGAAGCGCAGGCCAACGCAGAGCGAGGCGGGCAGATGGAGCGACTCCGGCAGCCCGTCGTCCGCTTCCCGGCCGGACGGGATCTCCAGTGGACGAGGCGGAGAAAGCATGGGCCCGGCGAGGGTGCAGGGTTTCAGGCTAAGGGCGGTGCTAGCCGCCGTCCGGGCCGGGGGGAAGCAGAAGGCCCAGGCCCTGCTCGATCTGCTGGCCGAGAATCCGTACCAGCAACCCCCTGCCTACGAAGCTTTGGTGGCAGACCTTTGCGGAGCCTGTTCCCGCAGAATCAACAACCAACACCGACTTGGTCTACCAGGTGCAGGAGATAGTGCAGGCCGTCAAGGTGTTGCGTATGAGGACTCACTGCCAGTGATGGCTGCTGGTTCTGATGCGCCGGCGCATTCCTGCGGCAGACACCCCCCCTTGCCCGTCAGCAGATGGGGCCAGCGACCACCAACTTTCTGCCAGCTCTATGGGGAGCAGGAATGAGACCTGGCTGCGGCCCTAACGTTGCTGTTGACACAGCGGCAAGACTGCCGATGCCCAAACCGCCTGATCCCACCAGCCCGGCCGAGCTGGACGACCTGCTCAGGCCCCTGGCTGCGCAGCTGATCTGGTGGCAACCGGCTGACATTTCACTGCGCAACCCCGATCGGGTGATCGCCCAGGTGCTTGATCTCGGCTCGTTCGAGGCTGGCCAGAGGCTGCGCCAGGTGCTCGGCGACCGGCGCCTGGCCCAGGTGCTGCAACGGGCCGAGGCGGGCTGGTTCTCGCCCCGCTCCTGGAACTATTGGCAACAGAAACTCGGCCTGGCCCGCTCAGGCGCCGTTCCACCGCTGCCTCGGCGCCACTTCGGGGTTCGTGATGGCCGTGATCACGCTGCCGCTTGAGCCTCCTAACCCCCCACCTTGAAATCCTGCCTGAGCGGCAGCAGCGGCTCTGGCCCTCGCTGGCAGGCCTGGCCGGAGTTGGCTTTGTGCTCTATGGCGGTACCGCCATCGCCCTGCGCTACGGCCATCGGGTGTCGGTGGATTTCGATTTCTTCTCCGACCGGCCCCTGAATCGCCAGCGCCTTAGCCGAGCGCTGCCCTGGATGAACGCCGCCCTGGTGCTGCAGGATCAACCAGAGACCCTCACGCTGCTTACCTCTGGCGACCAGGTGCAGACCGGCGTGAAGGTGTCGTTCTTCGGTGGCCTGACGATCGGCCGCGTGGCCGATCCGGACTACACCCTTGATCAGGTGGCGCTGGTGGCCTCCCCGCCCGATCTGCTGGCGACCAAGCTCAAGGTGTTGCTACAGCGGGCGGAACGCAAGGACTATCTGGATGTGGCCACCCTGTTGAACTCCGGACTGGCGCTGAGCGATGGGCTGGCGGCGGCGCAGGCGCTGTATGGCTCAGGGTTTCCGGTCCGTGAGTGCCTCAAGGCTCTGGTGTACTTCGCCGATGGTGACCTGGCCGAATTGGGCAACAGCGAAAAACGGCGGTTGGAGCAGGCCGTAATGGCCGTTGATGGGATCCCCAGCCTGAAGCGCATCGGCAGGGAGCTGGGGCCATCGCAGCCATGAAGTGCCTCCAGATCTCCCCCAGATCTCCTCTGGATCCACCGCCAAGGCGGGGCAGTGCCCCACGTCAACAACAATCCGAGGTCGTTACGTACAAAAGGTACGCTTTGAGTCCATGATCGGTGAGCTCACTGTGAGCCAAGCACGCGAGAACTTGGCGGAACTGATCGACCGCACGCAACGCAGCGGCGAACCGGTGGTGCTCAACCGCCACGGCCGCCCGATGGCCGTGGTGCTGGATCACGCCCTGTTTGAGCGGCTGGTGGCGGCCGCCGACGACACCAGCGACCGCCAGGCCCTTGCCTTGGCCCGGGCGGACGACGACACGGTGCCGTGGGAGCAGGTGAAGGCCGATCTCGGGCTGCTCTGAGGTCCGCAGGCCCGTGACCCAGCACTACGACGTAAGGCTGGCGCGGCGAGCCGTCCGCTCACTCGCCCATTTGCAACGGCAGGAGCAGTTGCGCATCCGCGCCGCGATTGATCTGCTAGCCGAGAACCCAGGCCACCATGCTGCGTGGCACTCCAGGGAGAACCCGGCGTGTTCCGGGTGCGGGTGGGCGATTTCCGGATCCTCTATGAGGTGATGGATGGGTTGCTATTGGTCCAGGTTGTGCGGATCGGGCACCGCCGGGAGGTCTATCGCTGAGGGGTCCCCAGCTCTGGCTGGTTCTCCTATCTGTTAGCGGCGATCAAGACGTTCTGGCCGGACTCCTGGCCCGTTGGCTCTGCTCAGCCGCCATGGGCTGCCTGCTGGCGAGCGGCGATGACAGCAGCGATGGCAAGGCCCTGGAACCAATGAACACGGGAACCCGACGGCCAGCAGCGGAGATGGACGTTTTTGAAACTGTCTGCCCCTTCCTTAAAAATTAATTAATAAGCATAGCTTTATCCTGATTTCCAAAATTTTGGGGAAATAACTCACAAGTTTTCCAAATTCTTATGCTTATCCTTTCTCGCTTATTCAGCCCATCCCCCAGTGCCAAGGGCAGCACCTCCAATGCCGACCGCCGCAGCCGCTGGGGATTGTTGGCCAAGCCAACCCTTGGAGTTGCCTTAGCGATGGGGGTGCTTACCGCCGGCCAGGTCCAGGCCATGGTTGTGAATCTGGGCGGGCAGGATTGGGAAGTGACCCCATTCACCGGGACCTACAACGAAAATACCATTTACGCAATCATTAACAATTCTGTAGCACCCCCGACGTCGGATAATGCCGCGCCTGTGGTAAGTGGCGATCTTAACCAACCAGAGACATACTTATATGTTTTGCGGGATCAAGATTTGGGTGGCTGTCCCGCGGAGTTTGAATCATGTCCAAGCTCAACAAGTCCAGTGAGGTGGTGGAATTCACCGAAAAGCTATCTACAATTTTGTACGTTGATTATGGGGAATTCGATTAATTGGTGTAAAAACGCTACCTTTATCATTCCCACACTACCCCTAGCCACCACCCCACTCACCGCCGGCAGCCTCAACACCAGCACCTTTATGGTTGTCACCTTCTCAACATCGTCGACTGCTCCCGTCCCCGGCCCCCTGCCTGCCCTTGGCGCCGCCGCTGCCTTTGGCTTCAGCCGCAAGCTGAGGAAGCGAATCAAACGTAACAACAACGCCGTTTCCAGCACCTACAGCCTCTGATCCTATATCTGGCACCCTTTGCGGCTGCCAGAGCATAATTGGCCTTGGGCCGTTGGCCTAAGTCCTTTGGCCTTTTTAAATCCCTAGCCAGCGGGCAACTTTAAGCGACCGCTGGCTATCAATTAGCCCGCCGGTCGCAGCTATTTTGTGCATAACTGATTCGCACCTTTATACACTTTTCTTCAGCTTACATAGTCCTAAATGGTTATACGATTAAAATAATAGCCTCGTTCCCCAGGCGCTGGCCCTGGCCCCATTGACCCGCTTGCGCCTCTCCGCCAGCTGCTGCTAGTGCAGCGACAGCGGTACCTCCAGCACGCCGCCCCACGGCAGCACCTGCTGGCCAGCAGCCACCCCCCTTGCGGCCGACGCCTTTGGCGCCACTGCCGCCGGGTCCCGTCGGAGGCGCCGAGACCCAGTCAATCGTTCCAGATCGATCCCCACCTCGATGCCGCTGGGATCGCGATTCGTGAGGAACCAGCTCGATATGGGGCTTGCCACAACGACCGTATTACAATCGGATCAACCGTCGTACAGCGTCGAGGCTGGGTCATGCCACTCACCGTCAGGCTGGACAGCGAAACCGAACGCTGCTTCCAGGAGCTTCTGGCTGCCACAGGCCAGGACAAGAGCTCGCTCATCCGCCAGCTGATCCGTGATCGCTGGCAACAGCGCAGGCCCTCCCCCTCGATCACCGAGCAGTTGGGCGGGCATCCCGATCACTTCCTCGACACCTTGCCAACCGGCAGCGCCGAACGTCAGCAACGGCGCCGGCTGCTCTCCGAGCAGCTCCAGGCTCGCCGGCTGGAGCGGCGCTGATGCGGCGGATCTTGATCGATTCGGGAGTTTTGCTCAGCTACTACCAGCAGCAGGAGCCCCTGCATCAGGCGGTGGTGGCCTTCTTTGATCAGAATGCCGCCCAATTGATCACCTCGCCGATCTGCATCGCGGAGGTGCTCTGGCTGCTGGGCGCTCCCTCTGATCCCCGCGTTCTGACCGCGCAGAACCACCTGCTTGGGGCCGTCAGCCG
>JBILDB010000088.1:0-8308 GCA_044352805.1 Cyanobium sp. | reverse complement strand
TCGGCGGTTGGCGGAGCGGACCTGGGTAAACATGCAGCCTTCGGTTGAGCAATGTTAAGCAGCCTACGGAGCCCATGGCTGCATTGCGAGGGTTTTGGACAAGCCTTTACGGGCAGGTGGGACCCCCAAGGTCTGGCATCTATTGCCGGCCCGATCGGGGCAAGCGATTTTTTGGTGGTCTCCCTGTTGCCCTAAGGGACTGGCTCGGTGTCAAGGCTTCCGACTCAGCGTCTGGCGGGGAGCCTTGGGCCGGCTCCCATAGGCTTTGCTGCAGAGTCCCGTTCGTGCTGATGCCTCCTCGTCCAATCCCCGTGGTGGTGGCCGGTGCCCTTGGCCGTATGGGGGCTGAGGTGGTCAAGGCTGTCAGCACCTCCGGGGATTGCGTCCTGGTCGGGGCGATCGATACCACTGCGGCCAAGGAGGGCGTTGATGTCGGCGAGGAATTGGGCTTAGGGCTTCTGGATGTGGCGGTAACTGCCGATTTCGAAGGCTGCCTTTGTCAGGCCAGCCAAGCGGTGCGGCAACACGGGCCCGAAGGGGCCGCAGTGCTCGTGGACTTCACGCACCCCAGCGTGGTCTTCGAGCACACCCGGGCCTCGATTGCCTACGGGGTGCATCCGGTAATCGGCACCACGGGCCTGGCTCCGCAACAGCTGGCCGATTTGGTGGAGTTTGCGGCCAAGGCTGGGATCGGTGGAGCCGTTATCCCCAATTTTTCGGTGGGCATGGTGCTTTTGCAGCAGGCCGCCGCCGCTGCCGCCCGTTTCTATGACTTCGCCGAACTCACCGAGCTGCACCACAACCGCAAGGCGGATGCACCGAGCGGCACCTGTATCAAAACAGCGGAGTTAATGGAGGACCTGGGCAAGTCCTTCAACGCGCCCCAGGTACAAGAGCATGAAACCCTGGCGGGCAGTCGGGGCGGCCTGCGTCCCAGTGGCCTGCGGCTGCATTCGCTGCGATTGCCCGGTTTGGTGGCCCATCAAGAGGTCCTGTTCGGAGCCCCTGGGGAAACTTATACCCTGCGCCACGACACGATCGACCGCAGCGCTTACATGCCTGGGGTACTGCTTTGTTTGCGTCGCGTGCGCTCTCTGCCAACGTTGGTTTACGGCCTCGAACGACTGCTTTGATGCCTTGACCGCCACCGGCGGACCCTGCCCCCGATGCTGATTCCCCTCAACCCAGACCAATTGAGCCGCCTGATTCCGGCGGTGGCTACAGGTCCCCAGTTCAACGCCTGCAGTCGCGAACCGCGGCAATTGCTGCAACGGGTGCTGATTTCCACCATCGGCGGTGTGATTTCCCTTTTGATCAGTCAGACCCTGTTGTTCTCCAGCTCCCTGGGGCCGGTGTTTCTGGTGATTGGTGTCGTCCTGGGTCTCTTTTTCCTCTGGGGGCCGATCCTGGAGGCGGGACGGCGTAACGCTGTCCTGCGCCGTTATCCCTCTGCGGCTTTGTTTGAAGGGGAAATTGGGGATCTTTTCACCCGGGAGGTGGTGGAAGATCGGCGCGAGCAATCCGACCAGAGCGGCCGCCTGGAGATGGTCGAAAATCGCCGTACCTGGCTCTGCCTGGATCTGGAAGACGAGGATGGCTACCTGGGCCGGTTGCGCTTTCCGATGGAAAAAGCCCATCAAGCGATTCGCCGCGGCATGGTGGTGCGGCTGGTGGTTTTGAGTGATCGCCGGGATTTTTCCAGGGTGGGGGCCTTGAGTGATGCCTGGTTGCCCCAGCCCAAGCTCTGGGTCGGCGAATACCCCTATTTGTTGCGGTCGGCTTTCGAGGACCTTTGCCTGCGCCGCCTGCGTTGAGCAAAGGGTTCCGCTGTTTCGCAACATTGTGTTACAGTCTCAGTAACACATCGCAAGGAACCGGCCCATGGCCTCCTCCTCCGCCCCAGTCATCCGCGGCGCCACTGTCACCACCGAAGATGGTGGCCGACTTAATGCTTTTGCCGCCGAACCCCGCATGGAAGTCGTAGCTGTAGAAAACGGCTGGGGTTTCCACGAACGGGCTGAAAAACTCAACGGCCGCATGGCCATGCTCGGCTTCATTGCCCTTTTGGCTACCGAATTTGCCCTAGGTGGCGAAGCTTTCACCCGTGGACTGCTGGGTCTGGGCTGACCCCCTAACAGCGGATCCAACTCCACTAACCTTTACATACCCGCGCCTCCATGGGGCGCGGTTTTTTATGCGTTTTTTCTGAGTTTTGCCATGGGGGCCAGATTGTCAGCCAGGGTGAATGGCGCTGGACCAACAGGTGCCCTGGCTGCCCTGGCCTTAGCGGCCGCCGGCTGGCGGGTTCAGCTCTTCGATCCACTTCCCAGGCAGCGCCTGTTGGGGATCCAACGGGCCTATGCCTTCACCCATTCCAGCCGCCGCCTGCTGCAGCGGCTTGGCCTTTGGGAGGCCTTGGCGCTGCAGCTAAGCGGTTTTTCCCAGCTCCAGCTTGTCGATGGGGCTCTGGGCCGTTCGGTCGGCTTCCGTTCCACTGACCTCGGACCCCTGGCCGCTGCCGTCGGATGGATCGGCAGCCATGGCCCGCTGATGGTCCTGTTGCTTGAGCGCCTTGAGGCCAACCCTGCCATCACGGTGGTCTTGGGGGAGAGGTCATGCCCCCCACCCCCCCCCGGCCAGGGGGAGGTCTTCGATTTGGTGGTGGCAGCGGATGGGGCCGATTCCCCCACCCGCCGACAACAGGGGATTGGCCAATGGCACCATTCCTATGAACAGGCCTGTTTGACGGCCCAGGTGGGCCTGAGGGGGGCTGCGGCTGATCAAGCCTGGGAGATCCTGCGCCCTGAGGGACCCTTCGCCGTGTTGCCCATGGGAGCGGGTCGTCATCAATTGGTTTGGAGTGCACCGGCCTGGCGCTGTCGCAAGCTTGAGACTCTGGGCGATACGGCCTTTCTCGATGCCCTGGTTGGGCCCCTGCCGGAGCTTTTGCAGCCGGAGGTTCTCTTCGATCAGCCCCGCTGCTTTGCTGTCACCCTCCAGCTGGCCCAGCGTCTGCACCGGGGCAACACCGTTCTGGTTGGAGATAGCGCCCATCGCTGCCATCCGGTGGGGGGGCAGGGCCTCAACCTGGGCTGGCGTGACGTGGAGACATTGATGGATCTGGCCGAAAAGGCCAGCGCTGGTCGCTTGGCCCCGCGCCGCCTCGGAGCCGCCTACGGCCGGCGCCGTTGGCCCGATGTGCTGCTCACCCTTGCGCTCACCGATCTACTTGTGAGGCTGTTCTCGAATCGTCAGCCTTTGCTGCTTCCCCTGCGGGCCCTCGCCTTGAGCGGTCTGCGGCATTCTGCGGCGCTGCGGAGGTTAGCCCTTGTTCCTTTGACCATGGGGCCCTGGTCCGCCCCATTTGGCGCTTCCCTTCCTGGTGCCAGCATCCCTGGGGGCGTACCGGCCTTCTCTGGCTCCGCGGAGCCATGGTGATCAGCAGTTCCCCCCAGCCGCCGCCGGCCCAGGCGTTGCTGCGTTTTTTGCGAAATCAACTGGGCCTCAGTGAAAGCGCGATCGCCATGGGCATCCGCCAGTCCGAGGTCGAGCAGGCGCCGCTGGCTGTGGTGCTTTGGCGCTTTGGGCTGATCAGCCTGGAGCAATTCGAACAGGTTTTGGACTGGCAGGACCAGCAGAACTGAGCTGGGCCTCAATAGGTAACCAGGGATTCCACAGCCACTCCGCCAGGAAGGCGTTGACGACCGCCCAGGTCGGCGAGTTCGACGACGAAAGCAAAGCCCACGATCTCGCCACCGGCTAAATTCACCAGATGACCGCAGGCTTCAGCGGTGCCACCGGTGGCCAGCAGATCATCGACGATCAGGATCCGGGGGGAATCCTCAAAGCCATCGGCGTGGATTTCCAGACGATCGCTGCCATATTCCAGTTCGTAGTCCACCCCATGAACCTCGCCCGGCAATTTGCCGGGCTTGCGCACGGGTACGAACCCCAGGCCCAGGGCCGTGGCCAGGCTGGTGCCCACGATGAAACCCCTTGATTCAATCCCCACGATTAGGTCGGGTTTGAGTCGCTCGGTGATTTCGGCCAGTTGGCGCACAGTTTCGCGCCAGCCGACAGGGTCGCGCATGAGGGGCGTGAGATCCCGGAACAGGATGCCGGGCTTGGGAAAATCAGGGATATCGCGAATCCAGCGGCGCAGGTCGGGGTTGGCGGAGCTGCTGGTCATCTCAGGAGGACGGGGGGCAAGCCGGCGGTCGGCGGTGACGAACGGCCGTCGGCGCTGGCATCATCGCAGCCATGAGCCAGGCATTTACCCAATCCCTCCCATCACGCCCCCTTTCCCGCCGGGGCATCGAGCGTCTTGACCTAATGCTGTTGTGCACCGAGGCCCTCGATTTCAATGGCGGTGAGGCGATGGTTTGGATGAGCCAGCAACTTGGCTACGGCGAACTCTTCCCAAATCGGGTCGAATTGTGGAAGCGTCGCTGCCATAATCCTTTGCGGCGAGCCTGCCGACGTGGTTCCCTAGAAACCAAGGAGACCGATGCCCTGATTCAGATTCTCTGCACCATGGCCGATCGCCTCTACCCCATGTTGCGGGGACTGCTCTCCACGGCTGAGCCTCCTGCAGTAATCGAGCAGCGCTGGCAGCTGTTTCAATCGCGTCTCTCCGACCTCCTGCGCGAGCGCATGAATCCCCGCCGCAGCAGCGTCAAGACCCTCCTTGATCCTGAGAGCGGCCATCGTCAACGGCGTGCCTTGATTCAAGCCCTGGCCCTTGGCGCTGGCCCCGGCGGCTTTGAGCGGCTGCGGGCCTGCCTGATCGATGGGGTGGCCTGATACCAACCTCTGATGAAACAGACCCTTGCCTACTCCCAGCAAAGTTGCCTCTTAAAACTGGAAGGATTTCCAGATGTCTCCGCTGGCCATTCCCCTGACACTTTGGGGATCATCACGAACTGGACCCTGGATTGGGCTGGACGCCCCCAGTTGGAGGGTCGACTTGACCACTTGGCGGCCCTGATCAACGTGGTGTTGCCCTATGCCCGTTATTTGATGAGCGGGCTTGCCCGCCCCTTTGGAACGCCAACCCAGCCGGTCGAGATCGCCCCTGCGGGTCCTGGGCAGCATCTCTTGGTGCTGCGTAGTGGTCAGTCTGGTGTTGGCCCCCTGGAGGTGCGCCTCGACGACGCCGAGCTGGCTGATCTGGTCCGGGTACTGGACAGCCTGCGCCTCGATCCCCGACTGCATCTGCAGCCACCCCTGCCCCAACCTGTAGCTCAACCGCTGCGCCGCCGCGAACTGCGGCAGGCCGAACCCCTGGCTCAGCGCCTGGCGGCCCCGCTGGGCGGTCTGGCGGCCCTCGTCCTCACGGCGGGACTCTCCTCCCTGGCTCCCCTGCCGGCGCCTGCTCCGCAGCGGCCGGCCAGCAACGCCGCCACGACCGCACCTGAACCCACTGGATTAAGTCCAGACCGTTCCGCCCCCACCCCTATGCCCGCCGCTCCCCGAACAGTATTCACTCCCCCTCCTCCCACTCCTCCCTCGGCCCCTGCGGATCGCCCCTGAGGCGGACCTCCGGTCTTTGGGGAGCTTGCTCCTACCCTGATTAAATCCTGGGAGCCGCGGCTGTGGTGATGAGCTGGTCCGAACTGCGCCGCCGCGTCACCCGGCTCGGGGCCAATCTTGATGTGGTTGTCCGCAGTGATCCCGAAGTCTGTGGCCTGAGCGGCGACCGTTTCCATCTTTCGCTGCATCACGGCGGCCAGGGCGACTGCACAGTCCACGACCTGTCCCTGATCGATTGCCCCAATGAGTTGGTGCTGATGGAATTTGAGCGTTGGATGCGAGGGGCCGGCCATCTGCTGGAGCCCTGAAGGCCTGCGTTCCTCCGCCCAGCCATGTCCCTACCCCGTAGCTCTCGCAACCTGCACCTACCCAATCCCACGTTGGGTAAGCCTGATCGTGGTTCGCGACCGGTCCGTCGGAGGCGTATCAGCCGCCTCCGTCAGGTGCTGATGGGGCTACTGCTGGTTAGTGCAGGCATCGCCATGCTCCTGGCCCTGCTGCGGTTGCCTTCCCAGCTGGATACGGTACTGCTGGTGAGCACCGCCATCGCCAATCTCATCAAGGGATTGACCCTTGTGGGCATGGGCCTGCTGCAGTTGGCCGGCGTGCTGGCCGTCGCCTTGGTCGCCTTGTTGGCGTTGCTGCTTCTGGGTGCAGGCCTGAGCCGCTGGCTGCGGGCCCTGGCCCCCAATTCTGCCTCCCAGGCTTCAGGGCCCAGGGAGAAGCGCCGGGGGCCTCCAACCTTTGATGAACCCCAGCCGCTACCGCCGGAGTTTGAGGGGGATCCCAGCCTGCAATGGTTACAGAGCTTGCGGGATGGGGGCAGCGGACCCCGCTTCAGGTGATGGCCCAAGCCGCCGCCCGCCCCTGATGGACCCCCTTATCGCCGCCCTGCTCAAACCGGCCGCCTACGACCACCCGGTGCAGCGGGTCCAACTGTTGGAAACCCATATTTCTTGGGTCCTATTGACGGGTTCCTTCGCCTACAAATTGCGCAAGCCGGTGCAACTCGGTTTCGTTGATTTCAGCACCGCCGCCCGGCGCCGCCAGGACTGCATTGAGGAAGTCAGGCTCAATCTCCGTCTGGCCCCTGACATCTACCTCGGCGTGCGTGACATCCATGGCCCGCCGGATCAGGCCCGATTCCATGGCCCTGGTGCGGTGATTGAGGCGGCCGTGCAGATGCGCCAATTCGACCAAGAGGCCCTGCTTCCCCTGGTGCTGCAGCGCCAGGGTTTGGACGACTCGGCCATTGATGCCCTGGCCCAGCGTCTGGCGCTTTTCCATGACGCTGCTGCAGTGGCTCCGGCAGGCGGTGCCTATGGCTCGGCGCCCATGGTGATTTCCCCGGCCCTGGCCAATCTGCAGGTGCTGGAGGAGTCCGCCGCTATGGCAGCAATGGATCCCCTGCGCCATTGGACCGAAACGACGGCTGCACAACTCACACCGCTCTTCCAGAAACGTCTCGCCGCTGGCCTGGTGCGGGAGTGCCACGGTGATCTGCACCTTGGCAACATGGTCCTGCTGGCCGGTGAAATTGTTGTTTTCGATTGCCTCGAATTCAATGCGAGCCTGCGCTGGATTGATCCGATCAGCGATATGGCCTTTTTGGTCATGGACCTAGAGCAGGCCGCTCAGCCCCGCCTGGCCGCCCGTTTGCTCAATGGCTGGTTGGCCTGGGGCGGTGATTACGACGGGCTCCATCTTTGGCGTTGGTATCTCACCTATCGCGCCCTGGTGCGCGCCAAGGTGACTGCCTTGCGGCTTGCCCAGCTCCAACCCTCCCATCCCCCTGAGAGTGGCCCAACCCTTCAGCTGCGGACCCAGCTGGCCGGTTACCTAGCCCTGGCCCGCCAATGCTGCGAACCAGCAGCACCCCAGGTCGCCATGGCTGAAGGCACCATGCCCCAGGCCCTGCTCATCTGTCATGGCGTCTCAGGCAGCGGCAAGAGCCACCTGGCCCGGCAGATCTGTGACAGGGCTGGTTGGATCCACCTGCGCTCCGATGTCGAGCGGCGCCGCTTATTCGGTCGGTGGGGGGTCCCCGGTGGTCCCCGCTGGTCCGGCGAGCCGGGGGCTGATGCCTACGACCCGGCCGTGAGCCAACACCTTTACGAGCAACGGCTGCCTCACTGCGCCGAGGCGATCCTGGTGGCCGGCTACAGCACTGTGGTCGATGCCACTTTCCTAAAGTCCAGTCAGCGGGCCGTGATGGTTGCCCTGGCCCGGCGTTGCGGCATTCCCCTGGTGATTCTGGCTTGCTGTGTCAGCCCCTCCTTGGCCCGTCGTCGCGTGGCAGAACGTCAGCAGCAGGGTGGGGATGCCTCAGAAGCCAACGCTTCAGTCCTGGAGCACCAGCTCCAGAACCAGCAACCCTTTATTCCAGAGGAGAGTCCATTGGTGCTGAATGTAGATATGACAAACCCCATCAATTTCGAGGGCTTCTGGTCGGAGCTACAAAGCTTGCTTGCCAATAGCAATTAATTGCTAGACACCCCTTTAGAACCACTCGTTGATTGCTTCTGCAGCGGTATTGATATTTTCTTCAGGAGTGCTGCGCTCAAAATGGATAGTGATGTTGCGCTTTTGTTCACCGTCTGCGGCCCAGGCTTCAATCGGATAGAGCTGTTGGCCGTCGCGGAAAGGCATCTGAATGCGGAAGGTGCCATCGGCTGAGAGGGGCACCTCTTCGCCGCCAATGGCTAGGCGGGCCTGGGGGTCAGTGGCGCCGTAGACGATCAGTTCGGCGTCAGCCACCAGCCAGAAGGAGCGGGAG
>JBILDB010000400.1:0-2511 GCA_044352805.1 Cyanobium sp. | reverse complement strand
CATCATTGAGGTCTTCGCCATCGAGGTTGTAGCCCAATTCTTCGAGTCGGGCCCTGAAGGCACTGCGACCGGACAACTTGCCCAACGACAGGCGGTTGTCGCTGAGGCCGATGGTGCGGGCATCAATGATCTCGTAGGTGAGACGATTTTTGAGCACACCATCTTGGTGGATTCCCGATTCATGGGCGAAGGCATTGGCCCCCACAATCGCCTTGTTGGGTTGCACCGCCATCCCGGTGAGATTGGACACCAGCCTTGAGGTTTTGGTGATCTCTTCGGTGCGCACAGCCGTTAAAGGCCGGCTGTCGTCACTATCGCGGCCGAGGAAGGGGTTGAAATAACTGCGGCGCACATACAAGGCCATCACCAGCTCTTCCAGCGAGGCATTGCCGGCCCGTTCGCCGATGCCGTTGATGGTGCACTCCAATTGGCGGGCGCCATGTTTGACCGCCTCTAGGAAATTGGCGACAGCTAGGCCCAAATCGTTATGGCCATGCACCGAAATCACCGCCTGGTCGATGTTGGGCACCGCGCGGTTGATGCCGGCAATCAATTCGCCGAATTCAGCAGGTGTGGCATAGCCAACCGTATCCGGAATGTTGATGGTGGTGGCTCCGGCACTGATGGCGGCCTCGATCACCTGGTGCATATATTCAGGATCGCTGCGGCCGGCGTCCTCGCAGGAGAATTCGACATCTTCCACCAGCGAGCGGGCGTAGGCCACCATTTCGGCGGTGATTTCCAGCACCTCCGCCCGGCTTTTGCGCAACTTGTGCTTGAGGTGGATGTCGCTGGTGGCGATGAAGGTATGGATGCGGCGCCGCACCGCCGGGGCCACGGCCTCGGCGCAGGCTTTGATGTCTCCCTTGGCGGCCCGGGCCAGACCGCAGATCACCGGACCTTCTGCCGTGCCGACAGCGGCGGCGATCCTTTGCACGGCGTTGAAATCACCGCTGCTGGCAAAGGGGAAGCCGGCCTCAATGATGTCGACACCGAGGCGGGCGAGCTGCTGGGCGATCGCCAGCTTTTCTTCCAGGTTCAAGCTGGCACCGGGCGATTGCTCGCCGTCCCTCAGGGTGGTGTCAAAAATAAGAACCCGGCCGGGATCACGCGCCATGGCAACAATTGGGCCGCTAAGCGGACTGACTATGAGTTGCCCCCATTGTAGGGATCAGTCAGGCCTAGGCAGCGGAGGGTGAGGGACGACGCCCAGTCCCCGTGCTTGGCAATTCAACTTTGGCTAATTGGGGCAGCAGGGAGGCCAGATCAACAAAGCGATCGGCGGCATTGCGCAATTCCCGGGCCACCATGCCCTCGGTGCTGAACACAATGATGGTCAAACCCTTGGCCCGCAGCACCTCCACCAGCCTGTCCAGGTCCTTGCTGCCACTGAGTAGCCAGACCTCCTCGCAGCGATGGGCGATGGTCAGCAGGTCAATCGCCACCTCCACATCCAGATTGGCCCGGGCGTATTGGCGGCTCTCCCCTTCGCCACCCAGCTCCCGTAAGGGCCGGGTGCGCACGGTGTACCCCAGGCTGGTGAGGGCATCACGGAAGGGTCGTTGGTCATTGGCATCCTTGAGACCGGCATACCAAAAAGCGCTGCCCAGCTCCACCTCTCCCTCTTGACGGGCTAGCTCTATCAAGCGGCGGGGATCGAAAAACCAGCCGAGTTTTTGCTGGGCATAAAACATGCTGTGCCCATCAACCGCGAGGACCCGCCGCAGCATTGGTTCGCCTAAGTGTTGTTGCACCACGCGGCCGTAAATCCCTTTACGGGCCAAGCCTAGAAAGCTGACCGGTAATGTGGATTTGTGATGAGGTCACCATGGCCGTAGGCGAACTGGCCCTGGTGCTCCATGCCCACCTTCCCTACGTCCGCTCAGGGGAGCCGGGTTCCTTGGAGGAGGACTGGTACTACCAGGCCCTGCAGGAGTGTTACTTGCCCTTGCTGCAGGTGCTGGAGGCGGCCGCCGCCGATCCGCAGCAGCGACCCAGGCTCACCCTCGGCCTCTCGCCAACCCTGCTTTCCCTGCTGGCTGATGAGGAGCTGAACCGCGGTTTTCTGCCCTGGTTGCAGCTGCGCATTGAGTTGCTGGAGCTGACCCCCCCCGAAGGCAGGGCAGCGGCCCAGCACCTCGGCCACAGCCTGGCCGCCTTGGTTGCCGATTGGCAGCACTGCCAAGCAAAGCTGCTGCCACGCTTTCGGCGCCTGCAGGGCCTGGGGGTGCTGGATCTGATCACCTGCGCCGCCACCCATGGCTACCTGCCCCTGCTGAGGGAGTGCCCGGAGGCCGTGGGCGCCCAGCTGATCACCGCCGTGCGGGAACACGAACGTCTGATCGGCCAACCTCCCCAGGGCATTTGGTTACCGGAATGCGCCTATTACGAGGGTTTGGACCAGGTGCTCGTCCAACACGGCCTGCGCTACAGCGTGCTGGACGCCCACGGCCTTCTCCACGCCGTACCCCGTCCCCGCTATGGCGTTTATGCACCGATCTGCAGCCCAGC
>JBILDB010000399.1:0-2513 GCA_044352805.1 Cyanobium sp. | reverse complement strand
ATCAGGCGATAAATGCCTCCCAGGGGAACCGCAGGCTTGGCGCGGGTGAGGGTCAGGGGTTGCAGGCGCGTGCCGGCGCCGCCGCCCAGGATGATGGCGAGTACATGCTTCACGCGCTGATCTCTCGCTTGAGGTGGAAGTAGAGGTGGTTTGGATCTTTGTACTGCTGTGGCAGGCAGTGATGCAGGTTCTTGAGGCGATGCCAGCAAACGCTCCGCTGGATCTGCTTGATCGTTTTCTCTTCCCGGATCAGGATGCGCAAAGCGTTGAAGTACAGCGGATAACTGGCCTCCAGTTCGCCGATCGTGAGGTCGGTGGTGAAGGTTGCTTGACTCATGGCATCAATACTTCGGACGCCCTGCAGAATCGATCAGCCGTCCATTCAGGCGAAGCCCCCGTATGGGATCAATTGAGCTTCATGCGGGCCGGATTGCCGTGAAAGCGTAGCGGGTGTGAAGTCTCGTGCTCGCTGGGGAAGTGCTCAGATTTGAACCATGCCGCAGCGCATTCCCTTCAGCACCGCCTGCAGCCGGTTGTGCACGTTGAGGGTTTGCAGGAGCCGCTTGGTGTAAGTGTGGGCGGTTTCGTTGCTCACCACAAGGCGCGTTGCGATCTCCCGGTCGCTGAGGCCACTGGCGAGCAGGTCGAGAACTTCATACTCACGGGGGGTGAGCCTGGGACAGCTTAGGTAGGGCAGGATGCCAGAGCGGAGGGAGGGGCTGCGGTAAGAGTGCCCACCAAGCACGGCCATCACGGCGGCCCGCAGTGGCTGCTGATCGTCGACAAAATCCGCCTCGGCCACAACGGCTTCCAGCCATGGTGCTTCGCTGCACTCGGCGGGAATCGCATCCCCTAGCGCCAGAATCACGCAGTGGAGCTTGGGATGGAGCTGGCGAGCCTCACGCACGAGGTCGAACCCATTGCCGCTTTCCAGATAATCGGTACAGACCAGCAGCTGGTAAGGCTCATCAGCTTCCGCCGCCAGATAGCCCAAACAGGCCTCCTGATCGGTGACGGCGCAGGTGATGCGGGAATACCCCCCGAAGCTGCGGCACAGGGCCCGCAGCAGGAAGCGACCTTTGGCCGCTACCGCGACCCGGCCTGGTATTTCCATCGATTCCAGCCCTTCCTCAGGGGTGCCGTTTGCGGCATTGGCCAGAAAGGGCGTGAGATCCATGCTCTTGGGATTGCCCCCTGGCAGGGAAGCGATGCAAGCAAGTGACAACCCTAGACAGGGGGAGGCGTGCCAGCGAGGTGATCACGGTTTAGTCGTTGTAGACGCGGCAGTTGATGTCGGAGGGATTGAGGTCACAGAACACCTCGAAGGGAGATGGGGCCTCGGCTTCCTCGGGTTGGCGCTCAGACCTTGCCCGAGAGGACCAACACGGCCAGCAACAAGGCCACTAACACAAGCTCGCTCAGCATTGTCTCCATCTGCATGTTCGGTTCCCCCCTCAGATCCTTATTGTCTACGACTAAACCTGACGACGCGCCCCCCAAGCGGGGGCAAAGCCTCCCCTGATGGGGACTGAGCTTGCGGCATTGATCAGAACCAGGGGAAGCAGGTAATCGAACGCCCTGATAAAGCAAGGGTTGGCAACTTTCTATAGAAAGTCGCGCATAAGCATGCGTCAGGTCACGGTGGCCGAGGCCAAGGCCCAGCTCTCCAGCCTGCTCGATGCGGTGGAGGGCGGCGAACCCGTGTTGATCACCCGCAGGGGCAAGCCCATCGCCGCAATGGTGCCTCGCCGGCCCGTGCGGGACTTGCTGCCGCAGCTCCAGGCCTTGCGCGAGGCGCTGCCCCCTCAGCCCAGCAGCGGTGTTGACGCCGTTCGTGCCCAGCGGGATGCCACAGAGCGCTGATGCTTTACCTCGACACCTGCGTGTATATGGAAGCTGATGATTTCCGCAACGCCAATGCCTGTCTGCGGGGCTGGAGCACCAGCCTGGGCGCGGCCGATGCCCTGCATCTGGCGATCGCCTCCGGACGGGGCGCCACGCTGTGCAGCTTGGTGCCCCCCCTTTGTGCAGGCCGCCCAGCAGCTGGGGCTTGCTGCCCTGTTTATCAACCAAAGGCCTTAGTGGAATCTCTGCTTTGACTCGATTGCGATCTCTTCGGCGGCGATCTGAGCAGTAACGAACGTCGCCCCAGCCATCACGATGGGCTGCAACTGTCCCATATAAAAAAGCCCCCTTGTTTGAGGAGGCTTTATTCTGATATGGCTGGTAAAGGGCTGTAAGCCCAATTATCTCAGCAGATCAACCGATCGCAGGAGCGGTCAGCGCCACGGGGGTGGCGGTGGCAGCAGCTAGGTCGAGGGGGAAGTTGTGAGCGTTGCGCTCGTGCATCACTTCCATGCCGAGGCCGGCACGGTTGAGCACGTCTGCCCAGGTGTTGATCACGCGGCCTTGGCCGTCGAGGATCGACTGGTTGAAGTTGAAGCCATTCAGGTTGAAGGCCATGGTGCTGACGCCCAGGGCGGTGAACCAGATGCCGACAACGGGCCAGGCAG
>JBILDB010000087.1:0-8331 GCA_044352805.1 Cyanobium sp. | reverse complement strand
GAGTTTTGATTTTTTGATCAAAGCTGATTTCGTTAGCCACCTTAAATGGTGGTTTTTTTTTGGGTTCTTTTGGGCAAATCATTGGCGGCTTGGGGCTCCCGGCGACACCTGAAACCGTTTTGGTTGGCGTACCGCCTGTGGTTGCGCAACGACTGCATTGACTTGAGCGCTGCATTTGCGTATCACACCTTGCAGTCTTTCCTCCCGGCCCTTTTGATTGCCATGGCTTTGGCATCCAGATTGCTTGGGAAAGATCAGGTTTTGCTTGCGCGCTTGGTAGAGCTTGTTGGGCAGGTGCTTCCTGAGCCGATGCTTCCCGTCTTTGCAACCACCTTGGATCGCTTTTCGCGTCAAGGCCCTGGTGCTGGAGCGTTGGGAGTGTTGTTATTGGCCCTCAACGCCAGCAATATCTATCTGACGTTGCAGCGCGGGGCCGATCGCCTTTGGTGGAATAGGCCCTATGGTTTTGATGATTTGAATCTAGGGCAACTTGTGCGTCGATTTTTGCTCCTACGGCTTAAGGCAATTACTCTAGTGCTCCTAATTGGTCCCTTGCTTATAATGGATCAACTAATTAGCTCTGTGCGTTTTTTTGGTTCAACTTGGTTGCGAAACTTTATTTTTGAATCACTGCCAAGGCAGTGGACTTGGTTTGCCTCTGTTTCCTATGGCGTGGATGTGCTTCTCTCGTTAATTGTTAATTTTTTGGCCACCCTTCTGTTCCTCTGGTTGCTGCCTTCCCGCCGTGTTTCATTAAGATCTCTGCTACCTGGCTCCATTCTTGTGTCTATTTCGGTAACCTTTCTGAATCTGATGCTGGGTAGAATTTTATTGACTTTAGGACTGCGTTTTCAGGCTTATGGTTTGGTTGGAGGCGTTTTGGTGCTCACCCTTTGGATGTGGTTATTGGGCGTTACTCTATATTATGGACAGTGTCTTAGTGTCGTACTCTCAAAGCGGTCTGCATGGGAGGCGATCCGCACTTCTTGATCTTTGCAGTTTGTCCGCCAGGGGGGAGGATGGAACTTGAAGATGATTTTCGTAGTCAACGCTGATGCAGCGCCCCTCTTTGCCTTGGTCCTGGATCGCGCTTGCGCTGCTCCTCTTGCTTCTTCCGGGCCCTGTCCGTCGCCTGCTCTTTGAAATCGCCGGTGGCTTCACCTTGTTGGTGCTTGTGATCCCTTTGCTGGCGGCAGGTCTGGGTTTGTTGGCTTGGCAATTTTATCGACGACGTTTTCGCACCTGCGCTAAGTGCGGCATGGTGAGTATGGGGACCTCCCAATGTCCAGCCTGTGGTGCCGACCTGGACAGCAGTGCCGCTGGATTGGGATTTGGGCCGAACGGCGACGAACTGAACGCCAGTGATGTGACCATCAACGTAAGTGCCGTTGATGTGGGCTCATCCCCAAATTCGGCATCATCCAAGTTAGATTCTTAAATGGGATTTGGTTTGACACCCAATCCTCTCGGAGGAGTTATAGTGGGTGCCTAGGGAAGACCAGCAGCTGTTCGGCCCATTTCCGTCAGCCTGCGTTCCCTGAGATAGAGAAAAAGGGGGCCTCCGCAGGCAAAGGCGATAGTTACACAGATCAGCAGCACCCAGGGCAGCCCTTTCATGGCAAGTCTGCGGCTTTCTGCCACCATCCACACCGTGAACGCGGTCGCGGCCACGGCTAGATCGCGACTGAGGGACTGGGCGGCGGGATTGGCGTTGGCTAGGCGCACAAACAGACCCAGATCAAAGGCCTTCCCATGGGCCTGCATGAAGGCAAGATTCGCCTGCCAGGTCAAAACGGCGCCGGCGATCGCCAATGTCAGGTAAAGCCAGGCCAACGGGTTCTTGTCGCTTGCGGCAGGGGCGGGGGAGGATTGGCTCATGGTTGGTAGGGCTGGGCTGGTTGTTCGGGACGTTCTGGATCCCAGATCTGCACTTCTTGCTCCACTTTCTCCAGGAGGTGGACGCAGTGATTGACGTAGGCCTGAGCACGGCGATGCAGGGTAGCCATCGCCTCTACTTCCAGATCACTGGCCTGTAACTGGGCCAGACAGAGTTCTAAAGCCGTTTGGGCCTCCCGGAAATTGAGGTCATCGACACCGTCCAATCCCTCATCTGAACCAAGGGGGATGCCTTCTTCAGGGGCTACCGGTGCCTCCGGGACCTGGGCTGGTGGACGTCTTTTGCTTGGAGTCATGGTTGCGGAGGATCACAAACTGGAGGGCAGTGGATGGAGACTCAGGGTCTGGGCCAACACCCGACCATCGACAAAGCGCAATTCCACCGTATCTCCCGCTCGCAGTTGGGTGACACGGCTGACGAGCTTCCCTGTGGGGTCGCGCACCAGGCAATAGCCGCGGCTTAGGGGGCGCAAGGGGGAGAGGGCTGCCAAAAGCCGTTGTTGTTGCTCCAATTCCTGCCGTTGACTGGCGAGCATTCGGCGGGGATGCAGTTGTTTGAGTCGCTCTTGTTGGTGCTTGAGTTGCTGTTGCAACCCCATAACTCTCATCTCTGCCCGTTGGCGCAGGTGCTGGCGCAATTGCAGCAGACCTTGGCTGATCGCTGATCGATCCGGCAGAAGTGCCACAAGGGCTGCCGTAGGAGTGGCGGCCCGATAGTCGGCGATCAGATCGGCAATTGTGGTGTCATCTTCATGGCCAAGCCCGCAGACCACCGGCACGGGAGCGTGGGCTAACGCAAGGGCCAAATCTTCACCGTCGAAAACTGCCAGATCCTCACGGCTGCCGCCACCGCGGGCCAGCACGATCGCGTCCAGCCCAAGTGATTCACTGTTTTCGCCCAGCCGCCGCAGGGCCGCGAGGATGCGGGCCTCCACTGCCCCCTGCACCGGGATGGGAACCACCAACAAGGCGGTGGCAGGCCATCGTTCCTTGGCGGTACGCAGCATGTCGGCGAGGGCTGAACTTGGCACGCTGGTCAGCAGGGCAATACGCCTAGGCCATGGGGGCAACGCCCGCTTGCGTTCAGGCTCAAACCATCCCTGCGGTGCCAGCCGGGTCCGAACCCGCTCGAATTGCCGCATTACCGCGCTAAGGCCGGGGCGCACATCCAGGATCTGCACGGTTAAGTTGGCTCGCGCCGCCCAGAAATTGAGTTTGCCCACCACGATCACCGCGTCCCCCTCCTCCGGGATGAAATCGATTCGGGCTAGCTGGGACGCCCAGATCACCCCTGAGATGGAGGCTTCACCGTCGGTGAGCGTCAGCCAGAGATGGCCTTTTTTGATCTGGGGCCGGCTGGCCGTGGCCTCCAGGAGAAAACGGGGAGCAAAACCCCGATCCAGCAAGGTACCAATGGCTTGATTAAGTTCGATAACGCTGTATCGCGGCAGTCCCCCAATCTCAGAAGCTCCGGAGTTCACAGGTCTTCAGGCGGATTCGGCAAGTTCAGCAAAGTCCTGTCCCAAATCCAGTGGCATGCAGGTTAGGTGGCAATGGCACTGAGTCGCTACTGCAGTCCTTGCTCGGTCGCACCGCCTGTTCCAGTGGGCTAGGGAAATCACCGGCTTCCTGGAGGCACCTGCTGGTTGGCCTGCCGTAGTTGAGGCTTTGGTGTTGCTACTGCTTGGGTCGGATCTTCAGGCCAGGCGTGTTTTGGATAGCGTCCGCGCAGCTCCCGCCGGGTTTGGACATACCCACCACGCCAAAACCCCGCCAGGTCGCGGGTGATGGCGGCCGGTCGACCCGCCGGCGAGAGCAGATGGACGGTAAGGGGCAGGGTGCCGCCAAGCAAGGGCGGGGTGGAATCGCATCCAAACATTTCCTGTAATCGGACCGCCAGCACAACTTCTTCGATCCCATAGATCAGCGGGACCCGCCTGCCTGATGGCACATCGAGGCCGGTGGGCAGCAGGGCTTCCAGGGCGCTGCGTTGCTGCCAGTCCAGACCGCCCCAGAGGGCTGCCTCCAGATCAAGATCCTGAAGCTCTTGAAGGCTGCGCCGTCCTGCCACTTGGGGGCCCAGCCAATCCGGCAGGGTGGCTAGGAGCACCTCGTCGCAGCAATCAGGCCAGGGTTCTCCCAGATGCTTGTGGGCCAGAGTTAATCGCCGTTGCAGTTGGCGGCTGCGGGGGGTCCACGGCAGACACTCCAGACCCAAATTGCATACCGCCTCCAGCAAGGTGCTCACGATGGCGGCCGGATCGGCTTCGGGCCAGGGTGTCACTTCCAGTTCCAGGGAGTCCAGTCGGCGGACCCGCTCGCAGCGCACTCGACCGGAGCTGCCATCCCAACGGGTCCTCAGGCTGATGCTGGCGGTTTGGCCCGCCAGCATCTCAATTTGGGCCGCTGGAATCGCCACGGCAAGAAGCACGCGGGCCTCCTGTTGGTGGCCCTCCACCCGGGCGATGGCCAGGGCTTCGGCGCCACAGAGAGGGTCCCCACTCGCCAGGCGAGCGCCGCCCCCATGGCGCATCAGCACGGCGCCGTCCCCCTTGCCGCGCCCAAGGGCGATGCGTTCGGGATAGGCCCAACAAAGCATTTGTCCGGCAATCAGGTCTTCGGATTGATGTGGATCTGGGTCAGCGGGGTCAGCTGGTTTCCGGTGGATGGTCGCCGCTTGAGCCACCTGTTTCTTGAGCTGCTGAATCGCCTCACGCCAGGGGCCCGATCGCCCTCCCCTGCGCAGCCAGTCGAGCCGATGCAGCAGATCGGCTCCCATCTCGCGAGCGTCCAGGGGATCCCGCTCACTGAGCAGCGCCGCCACGGCGCAGCCCTGCTCCAGCCATCCCCGCTGGGCGGCCAACAGCAGCATGTGACTAAGCCGCGGCGGTAAGCCGATGCCGGCCATGGCCTTGCCATGGGCCGTGATGCGCCCTTTGTCATTAAGGGCACCCATTTGAGCCAGTAGCCGTCTTGCGTTCTCAAGCGGTTGGGGTGGCGGCGGCTGCAGCCAGGGCAGATCCGTCCCGTCGTCGCTGCCCCAGGTGGCCAGTTGCAGGGCTAGGGGCAGGGGGTCCGCCTGTAAGAGTTCGGGGGGATCAAAGGCGGGACGGCGGGCTTGCTCGGCTGGCGACCAGAGCCGTAGGCAGCGTCCAGGCCCGAGCCGGCCAGCCCTGCCACAGCGTTGGGTGGCGCTGGCCTGGCTGCAGGGTTGGGTGACTAGCTGATCCATTCCTCGTGCGGGGTCGTAGCGGTTAACCCGACTGAGGCCGCTGTCAATGACCAGCCGGACGCCCGACAGGGTCAAGGAGCTTTCGGCGATGGAGGTGGCCAGGACAATCTTGCCGGCTTTGGATTTGGCCGGGGCGATGGCCTGGAGCTGGGCTTCCAGGGACAGGTGTCCGTGCAGGGGCACGCACTCCAAGGTTTGCCCCCATGGGGTCTCTGCGATAGCCCGCAGGCAGCTGACGATCTCCCTTTGGCCCGGTAGAAAGACCAATACCGTTTCGCCCTCGCGGCGTTGCCCCAGCCAATGCTCCTCCAAGCCCCGCAGCACCTGCCTCGACAGACTTTCCCTTTCCCTGGGCACCTGGTAGCGCACTTCCACGGGATGGCTGGTTCCAGGAACCGTGATGACCGCTGCTCCTCCCATGCTGGTCGCCAGGGGCTCTAGGTCGAGGGTGGCGGACATCAGCAGCACCAGCAGATCGGGGCGCAGCTCCTGACGGGCATGGCGCAGGAGCGCTAGGGCCAGGTCGGCTTCGGCCCCGCGCTCATGGAATTCATCGAAGATCACGGCAGCGACCCCCATCAGTTCGGGATCCCCCTGCAGGCGTCTGAGAAACAGGCCCGTTGTCATCACTTCCAGCCGGGTGGCTTTGGAGGTGCGATGGTCGAAGCGCACGCTGTAGCCCACCTGGCCCCCAGGGCTTTCGTGGAGGGCCTCCGCCAATCGTTGGGCCGCTGATCGGGCCGCCAGTCGACGGGGCTGAATCAACAGGATTCGGGTTGGCTCCGGCAGCTGCTCAAGTAGAGCCAGGGGAACCCGGGTTGTTTTACCGGCTCCCGGGGTGGCCTGGAGCAACAAGGTGCCCCGGCCGATGAGGGTGTCGGTGATCTGCGCCAGGGACGCGTCGATCGGCAGGGGGGGCGCCAGGGAAGTCAGCGCACGTGGCGAATGCCGTCGACGGGGTGATACACCTCACCGGTGGTTTCTTCGTAGACGATGGCTGGCAAACCAGTTTCGAACATGGTTTGCAGGGCTTCCTTGAGATAGGGGTTCCAGCCGCCAGTCGTCACTTTGCCGTGGCGAACGGTCCAGTCCCAGGTGCCTTGCAGGTCCCTGGGGATACGTCCTTCCCGGTCCCTGCGGGCGACCAGATCCTGGGATTCGACAATGCCCACCAAAATCGGATCTTTGCCATAGGCCGGCGTGATGCTGAGTTCCAGCCTGATGGGATCGTCCTTCACCAGTTTGAGCCTGAACCTTGGCGGCAGCTTCAAGCCGTTCAGTACGGCGGCCACTACGCGTGTCCTCTGGTCCACCATCAGCGTCTCCCGGATTGTGCTGTCCGATCGCTGAGCCTATTCACCGATGGTCTGAGTCTCAGCTTGGATCGACGGGAGTGGCCGGTTCGCCGTTGTCGCCACTGAAGCGGACCGTGAGCAGGTCCTCGCGAGTGATTCGGCCTTGGGCATCTAGGAGTTCGGGATGGATCGTTACCTTGCCGGTGCGGTCGACCGCCCTGTCGCCCATGGGCTTGGGTTGGGTGCTGCTATCACCGGGCCGGGGAATCGCCTGAAAACCTCTTCCCATTACTTGAAAGGCTTGCCACAGCAGAAACAAGAAGCAACCGGCGTAGAGCAGGGGAAAAAGTCGCTCGAGCAGGTCAAAGGAATGGGAGGAGACGTTCATGGGCCGGTCTTTGCCCCTGGCCGATGGGATCCTTCCATCATCGCCGCTCGGCCGCAGATTCGTTGGTCGCGAGCATCCAGGCCCAAAGGGTGGTGCAGGCTGCCCCGAAGGCGAGGAAGGCCAACAAGAGGCGACTGGTGTCCATGGTTAGTTGGAAAACTTTATAAATCCTAGGCTGGCATGGCCGTGGGCGGGGTCTTCGAGTCGCCAGGATGGGTCCATGGGTCTGAAGCTTCCTGTGCCTCGTTGTTTGCCCCCGAACCGGCTCCGTTGCCTCGGCCCCCTGCTTGTGGCCCTGCTGGCCCCGTGCGCGTTGCCGATTCCAGGCACCACTTTTGCAGCGGCCCAGGCTTTCCCCAATGGTTCCCCGTTGGTGCGCCAGTCCTTCGTGGCTGAGGCGATGCGCCGTTCCGGTCCTGCCGTGGTGACGATCGAGACCGAACGCACCCTGACGCCGGCTGCGGCAAGGTCTGAACCCGGCCCGCTGGACGATCCCTTGTTGCGCCGTTTCTTTGGTATGCCGCCGGCCGTCCAGCCGGGCCCTCGCAAGGTTCGGGGTCAGGGCAGCGGCGTCATTTTTCAGGCCCAGGGGTTACTCCTTACCAATGCCCATGTCGTGGAGGGAGGTGCACGGGTGACCGTGGGGCTTCAGGATGGCCAGCGAGTCGAAGGTCAGGTGGTTGGACTGGATCGTGTCACGGATTTGGCGGTGGTGCGGTTGGCACGCAGTGGGCCATGGCCGGTCGCTCCCCTGGGCAACTCCGATGAGCTGCAAGTAGGCGACTGGGCGATTGCCGTAGGTAATCCTTTTGGATTGGATCAAACCGTGACCCTTGGCATCATCAGCAGCCTTAATCGCAGCGCCAGTAAATTAGGCCTTTCCGGTAAGCGACTTAACCTGATTCAAACCGATGCAGCGATTAACCCTGGCAATTCAGGGGGGCCTTTGCTGAATGCGGATGGGGAAGTTGTTGGCATCAATACACTAGTCAGAACAGGTCCCGGAGCTGGGTTGGGATTCGCGATTCCGATCAACAGGGCCCGATCTATCGCCGCCGAGATTGTGGCTACCGGAAAAGTGATTCACCCCGTGATCGGTGTGTCCTTAGATGCCTTGCCGGTTGGTCCTAGTGGACAACCCCAACAAGGGGCTTTGGTGGTTAATGTGTTGGAATCGGGTCCAGCTGCCCGGTCTGGCGTGCAGAGCGGCGATGTGATCATCGCCGTAGAAGGGAAAGTCGTGCGCAGTCCTTCCGAAGTCATAACTGCGATAGAAGCCAGTGGAGTGGGAAGACTCCTGACCCTGGGTCTCCTGCGCGCCGGGCGACCCCTGCAGCTCAAGGTGTTGCCTGGGGAGTGGGGTCAGGACCCATAGAGTCAATCTGCCAAGGCACCTCAAAGCACGTCGAAGCTGGGCTGTGGCGTCCCTGGCTGCAGCGATTGGATCACGTCGGGTCGCAGGGCCAGTTCCTGGGCTACCCGGGATGGCGAATCCAGTTGCTGACGCATCATCCATTGGG
>JBILDB010000398.1:0-2534 GCA_044352805.1 Cyanobium sp. | reverse complement strand
GAATTGGAACGGGAGCAAACCGCCCTGCAGGAGCTGGTGGAAGCCCTCGCCCTGCAACAGCGCACCCGCCAGCGGCTGGAGCAGGAGCAAACAGAACTGGAGCGGGAGATCGCTCGGCTGGATAGCCGCCGCGAAACCCTGCAGGAAAGCCGGGGCACCGGTGCCTTGCGGCTGCTGCTGGAATCGGGACTTGAAGGAATTCACGGGCCAGTGGCCCAGCTGGGGGAGGTGCAGGAACGGCACCGCATCGCCCTGGAGGTGGCCGCCGGGGCCCGCCTGGCCCAGGTGGTGGTGGAGGACGACGCCATCGCCGCCCGGGCCATCGACTTGCTCAAAAGCCGCCGGGCCGGTCGCCTCACCTTTCTGCCTCTCAATCGCATCCGCGGTGGTGGTGGGGGCGGCGGCGCGGCCCTGCAGCGCGGTGCGGCGCCGGGCGGCGCCCCTGGTTCCCTCGGCAGCGGCCTGATCGGGCGGGCGGTGGACCTGGTGCGTCACGAACCCGTCTACGACGAGGTTTTCCGCTACGTCTTCGGCGACACCTTGGTGTTCGCCAGCCTGGAGCAGGCCCGCCGCGAACTGGGACGCTGCCGGGCCGTGACCCTGGAGGGGGAACTGCTCGAAAAGAGCGGCGCCATGACCGGCGGCAGCCTCCAGGTTCGCTCTGGCCAACTGGGTTTCGGCAGCAGTCAGGAGGGGGATGAGGCCGAACCGCTGCGGCGCCGGTTGCTGGAGCTGGGCGAAAGCCTGCTGGCTTGCCGCCGCCGGGAGGGCGAGCTTGGCCGGCAACTGGAAGAACGGCGGCCCGCCCTGCAGGGGCGCCAACAGCGCCGGGCTGCCCTGGAGGCCGAACGGGGAGCGGCCCGCCGGGCCCTCGAACCCTTGCTGCAGCGCGGCCGCCAGTTGCAGGAACGGCACCAGTCCCTCCAGGCCACCCATAAGCAGGACAACCAAAGGCTGGAGGAGCTTGAGGCGGCCCTCCAGCCGCTGCAGGCGGCGCTGCAGGCGTTGGAGACAGCCGAGGCCAGCGCCAGTGGCAACGCCGACGGTGGCCACTGGCAGGCCCTGCAGCAGGACCTGGAATCCGCCGACCACAACCTCAGCGAGGCGCGCCAACACCGCGATGCCCTGGTGGCGGAGCGGCGCGAGCGGGCCCTGGCCAGCGAACGCCTATCCAGCCAACTGGAGGCCCTGGGCCAGGAGGAGCGGCGGCTGGCAGAGGCCATCACGGCGTTGATGGCGGAACGGCAGGCCTGGCGCGAGCGCCAGCAGGCCGAGCAAGAACGGCGGGCCAGCCTGGAGTTGCGCCAGAGCGAGTTGACTACCCGCTTCGGGGAACGGCGCCGGGCCCGGGATATCGCCGAAGCCCAGCTGGCTGGCGCCCGCCAGGAGTTGCAGCAGCACCAATGGCAACGGCAACGGCTTGCCGAAGAGCAACAGTCCTTGAGCGAGGAACAGCGGGCCCAGGGCCTGCGGCTTGAGCAGATGGCCCGGGAGCTGCCCGAGCCGGCGCCGGAGGTTCCCGCAGAGCTGCGTCAGGCGGGACTGGAGGCCCTGCAGGTCGAACTCCGGGCCCTGGCCTTGCGTCTGCAATCCCTCGAACCCGTGAACATGCTGGCCCTCGAAGAATTGGAGCAGCTGGAAACCCGCCTGGCCGAACTGGCCGAGCGGCTGGCGGTGCTGAGCCACGAACGGGAAGAACTGCTGCTGCGCATCGAAACGGTGGCCACCCTGCGCCAGGAGGCCTTCCTGGAGGCCTTCAACGCCGTCGATGGCCACTTTCGCAGCATCTTTGCCGGCCTGTCTGATGGCGAAGGTCAGCTCCAGCTCGAAAACCCCGACGACCCCCTGGAGGGGGGGCTCACCCTGGTGGCCCACCCCAAGGGCAAGACCGTGCGCCGCCTAGCCGCCATGTCCGGTGGCGAGAAGTCTCTGACCGCCCTGAGTTTCCTGTTCGCCCTGCAGCGCTTTCGGCCCTCGCCCTTCTATGCCCTCGATGAAGTGGATAGCTTTTTGGACGGGGTCAACGTGGAGCGGTTGGCGGCCCTGATTGCGGCCCAGGCCGATGCGGCCCAGTTCCTGGTGGTGAGCCACCGGCGCCCCATGATCGCCGCCGCCACTCGCACCATTGGCGTCACCCAGGCCCGCGGCGCCCACACCCAGGTGGTCGGTTTGCCGCCGGCGGCCTGAGTTGGCGGTGTAAGTCACAATGGGCCGACTGGGCCCCGGACTTGACTTCCTCTATCCCCCCTGCCAACGATTCCACCGCCGCCGCCCCCAGCGATCGCCTCTGGCTGCGCTCCGAGCTGATGGGCACCCAGGTGATCACCCGCGACACCGGCCGTCGCCTGGGGGTGGTGGGAGAGGTGGTAGTGGATATCGATCGGCGCGAGGTGGTCGCCTTGGGGTTGCGCGACAACCCCCTCACCCGCTTCCTGCCGGGCCTGCCCCGTTGGATGCCCCTGGATCGCATCCGCCAGGTGGGAGATGTGATTCTTGTGGATTCGGCCGATTCCCTCAACGAAAGCTTTGACTCT
>JBILDB010000397.1:0-2536 GCA_044352805.1 Cyanobium sp. | reverse complement strand
CTAGGGGCCTACGGGATCGGTGCCTCACGCTTTGTCACCATTACCCGCATCACCTTGCCCGCCGCCTTGACCCCGATTGCCACCGGCATGGTGCTTGCCATCGCCCGGGCGGCGGGGGAAACGGCACCGCTGATTTTCACCGCCCTGTTTTCACCGTTCTGGCCCGAGGGAGTCTTCAATCCCATCGCGACGATGTCGGTGCTGATCTTCAATTTTGCCATCATGCCGTATGAGGCCCAAAACCAACTGGCTTGGGCGGCATCCTTCGTGTTGGTGATAATGATTCTGCTGGCTAATTTGCTGGCTCGTAAGCTGGCTGCACGCACCAAGGCCTAGCGATCCCTCTTTTTCATCCAGCCTGCTCCCATCCTTTCTCCCCAGGACCATGACATTCACTACCCCTGCGCGCGGCGACCAGAACCTTTCTCCCAGCTCGGGCATCATCTGCATGTCTTTGCAGAATGTTTCCATCTCCTATGGAAGCTTTGAGGCTGTCAAGAATGTGTTTCTCGATATTCCCCATGGGAAAGTCACGGCGTTTATTGGGCCTTCGGGGTGTGGAAAATCCACTGTGCTGCGCGCCCTGAATCGCATGAACGATTTGATTCCGGGCTGCAGCTTGAAGGGCCGGGTGATTTTTGATGGCCACGACCTTTACGACCAGCGAGTCGATCCGGTGGAGGTGAGACGCAGGATTGGCATGGTGTTTCAGAAGCCAAATCCCTTCCCTAAGAGCATTTACGAGAACATCGCTTTTGGTGCCCGCATCAATGGTTATCGCGGTGATATGGATGAATTGGTGGAGCGCTCGCTTCGCAAGGCGGCGGTTTGGGACGAATGTAAGGACAAGTTGCGCGAAAGCGGTTTTTCACTCTCGGGCGGCCAACAGCAGCGCCTCTGCATCGCCAGGGCCATCGCCACGGAACCTGAGGTGATTTTGATGGATGAACCCTGCTCAGCCCTCGATCCGATCTCCACCCTGAAAATTGAGGAGACGATGCATGAACTCAAGAAAAATTACACTATTATTATCGTTACCCACAACATGCAGCAAGCGGTGCGTGTGGCGGACATGACCGCCTTTTACAACGCTGAAGCTGTTGAAGGCGGGTCGGGCAAGGTGGGTTACCTCGTTGAATTTGCCCCAACTGAAAAAATCTTCAACGCCCCCGCCGAGCAGGCCACCATGGACTACGTCAGTGGCCGTTTCGGCTGATCAAGCTTGCGGGCCCTAGGTTCTTAAGGGCCCGGTCTGTAGGGGTATTGGCAGTCTGTATCAATTCCTAATGCCATAAAAAAAACCGGCCTTAGGGCCGGTTTTGCTGACGGAGAGGGAGGGATTCGAACCCTCGATAAAGTTGCCCCTATACAGCATTTCCAGTGCTGCGCCTTCGACCACTCGGCCACCTCTCCTGGGGCAAATGGGGCAAGTGTCAATGTAGCAGCACCCCCATCCAGCTTTTGCGATGAATACGCCATGACCCCCAGTCACGCTGTCACGGTCCACTGGCGCCAGGCCGGCCGGGTAATTCGCTTGGAGGTCCCGGAAGGGGACTACATCATGCAGAGCTTTGAGGCCCAGGGCGAACCCCTGCCCTTCAGTTGCCGCAACGGCTGCTGCACCGCCTGCGCCGTGCGGGTGCTTGCCGGGGCCATCGATCAGCGGGAGGCTTTGGGCCTGTCCCGGGAGCTGCGCCAGCAGGGCTACGGCCTGCTCTGCGTGGCCCGGGCCCTGGGGCCCCTGGAGGTGGAGACTCAAGACGAGGACGAGGTGTATGAACTGCAGTTTGGCCGCTATTTCGGCCGGGGGCCCGTGCGGCCCGGCCTGCCCCTCGACGACGAATAACTGCCGCTTCTGTGATGCTTTCCCTTTCTGATACGGCCCTCTTGGACTCGGGCCTGGATCCCCAAGCTATCCAGGCTCTGGCGGCCGTGGCGCGGCGAGCCGCGTTGGCGGGTGCCCAGCCGCTGCGCCAACTGTTTGGCCAGCTCGAATCGGTACGGGCCAAAGGCCTCGCCGGCAATCTGGTCACCGAAGCCGACCTGGCCGCTGAGGCCGCCGTCCTGGCGGTGCTGCGGCAAGAAACCCCCCAGGTGCCTGTCCTGGCCGAAGAAGGGGGCCGGCTGGCTGGTGTTGGTCCCCTGGAATGGTGTGTGGATCCCCTCGATGGCACCACCAACTACGCCCATGGCTTTCCTTTTTTCGGTACCTCCGTGGGCCTCACCTGGCAGGGAAAACCGCTCCTGGGTGCCATCGCCCTGCCGATGGGCGATGAGCTGTTCTGGGCGGCCCCGGGCCTGGGTTCCTGGTGCAACGACACCCGCCTGCAGGTGAGTGGCTGCCAGAAGCTGGAGGACGCGCTCTTGGCGACCGGTTTTGCCTACGACCGCATCGAACGCCTCGACAACAACTACGCCGAATTCGCCCATTTCACCCACCGCAGTCATGGGGTGCGCCGGGCCGGTGCCGCCGCCCTCGACCTGGCCTTCGTGGCCTCCGGCCGACTTGATGGCTACTGGGAACGGGGCCTGCAGC
>JBILDB010000401.1:0-2541 GCA_044352805.1 Cyanobium sp. | reverse complement strand
AAGAAGCTGGGTATGTCCCAGTTCTTCGACGACGAAGGCAGATCTATCCCGGTCACCGTGATCGAGGCTGGTCCCTGCCGCATCACCCAGATCAAGCAAGACTCCACCGACGGTTACTCGGCCGTTCAGGTCGGTTTTGGCGAAATCCGCGACAAGCTTGTCAACAAGCCTGCCAAGGGCCACTTGGCTCGCTCTGGAAACGACCTCCTGCGTCATTTGCGGGAGTATCGAGTGGCCAGTGTTGAAGGTCTTGAGTTGGGTGGGGCAATCACCGTGTCCGCATTCGAGCCTGGCCAGAAAATTGACGTCAGTGGTGACACGATTGGTCGAGGCTTTTCCGGTTATCAGAAGCGCCATGGCTTTAGCCGTGGTCCGATGAGCCACGGTTCAAAGAACCACCGCGAACCAGGCTCCACCGGCGCCGGCACCACCCCTGGCCGTGTCTATCCCGGCAAACGCATGGCCGGTCGCTACGGCGGCAAGCAGATCACCACCCGCGGACTCACAATCCTCAAGGTGGATACCGAGCACAATCTGCTCGTGGTCAAGGGCTCCGTTCCCGGCAAGCCGGGCGCCCTGCTCAACATCCGCCCGGCCAAGCGGGTGGGCTTCAACGCGGCGTCCTGAGGAGAATCACCATGGCTAACTGTTTAGTTCGTGATTGGCAGGGCAAGGAAAGTGGCCAGGCCTCCCTTGACCTCAAGGTCGCTCGGGAGACGTCCGCCGCTGACCTCCTGCATCGCGCCGTCGTGCGCCAGCTTGCCAATGCCCGCCAGGGCACTGCCAGCACTCTCACCCGCGCCGAGGTGGCAGGTGGTGGACGCAAGCCCTACAAGCAAAAGGGTACCGGCCGGGCCCGCCAGGGGTCCATTCGCACCCCACTTCGTCCCGGTGGTGGCATCGTTTTCGGTCCCAAACCCCGCTCCTACACCCTGGCGATGAATCGCAAGGAGCGTCGCCTGGCCCTGCGCACTGCCCTGATGAGCCGCGTTGCGGACATCACGGTGGTGAAGGGTTTTGCCCAGGGGCTGGAATCTCCCAAGACCCGTGAAATCACAGCGGCCCTGCAGCGATTCGGCATCGCCGCTGATGCCAAGGTCCTGTTGGTGATAGATGGAGCCTCTGAAGAAGTGCGCCTTTCGGTGCGCAACCTTGAGAAGGTCAAGTTGATCGCAGCCGACCAGCTCAATGTCTTCGATCTGCTCAACGCCTCCAAGCTGGTGTTGAACGAAGAAGCACTCGCCAAGATCCAGGAGGTTTACGGAGATGGCTGAACGTTTCACCGGTCGGTTGGCGGATGTGATCCGTCGCCCTCTGATCACAGAGAAGGCCACCAGGGCCCTCGACCTCAACCAATACACCTTTGAGGTGGATCATCGGGCGGCCAAGCCCGACATCAAAGCTGCGGTTGAGACTCTCTTTGACGTCAAGGTCATTGGGGTCAGCACCATGAATCCTCCCCGTCGTTCTCGGCGTGTGGGTCGCTTCGCCGGCAAACGTGCACAAGTCAAGAAGGCTGTGGTGCGTCTGGCCGATGGCAGCTCCATCCAGTTGTTTCCTGAGTCCTGAGGGTCTGAATCGTCATGGCAATCCGTAACTACAGACCCACCAGTCCAGGCACCCGCACCTTGGTGGTCACTGATTTCAGCGAGATCACGGGTCGCGGTCGCGAGCGTGGCCTAGTTGTTTCCAAGCATCGCCGCAAAGGTCGGAACAATCGCGGCGTCATCACCTGCCGCCATCGTGGTGGTGGACACAAACGTCTCTATCGACTGGTCGATTTCCGGCGCGACAAGCATGGCGTTCAGGCCCGTGTCGCCGCCATTCATTACGACCCCCATCGCAACGCTCGCCTGGCCCTGCTCTATTACAGCGATGGCGAAAAGCGCTACATCCTGGCGCCCGCTCGCATTGCTGTCGGCCAGACCGTAATCTCCGGTCCCGAAAGCCCGATTGAGGTCGGCAACGCTCTCCCCCTTTCCGCCATTCCGCTTGGCTCCAGCGTCCACAACGTTGAGCTTTACGCAGGTCGTGGTGGCCAAATGGTCCGCACGGCAGGGGCCAGTGCCCAGGTCGTGGCCAAGGAAGGGGACTACGTGGCTCTCAAGCTGCCTTCGACTGAAGTCCGTCTCATCCGTAGGGAGTGCTACGCCACCCTGGGTGAGGTAGGTAATGCCGAACAACGCAATACCAGCCTCGGCAAGGCTGGCCGCAAGCGCTGGCTCGGCCGTCGCCCCGAAGTGCGAGGCAGTGTCATGAACCCTTGCGACCACCCCCATGGCGGTGGCGAAGGTCGTGCTCCCATCGGACGTTCTGGTCCTGTGACCCCTTGGGGCAAGCCTGCCCTTGGTCTCAAGACCCGTAAGCGGAACAAACCGAGTAACCGCTTTGTACTCCGCAAACGGCGCCGCACCTCCAAGCGGAGCCGTGGTGGACGGGACGCTTGATGAATTACTTCGCTTCGTTGTACGCCTGATCCACCATGGGACGCTCACTAAAAAAAGGACCATTTGTCGCCGACAGTCTGCTTCGCAAGGTCGA